>CANQQN010000125.1 GCA_947625995.1 uncultured Lachnospiraceae bacterium | reverse complement strand
CAAATCCGATGTCGCTTTCAACCATTCAAAAGCGATCAGGCCGTGGCCGTTTTCTGTGGGATGTACGCCGTCCCATATCCAATATTCCAGCTCCGCCCGTTTGCAGGCTTCGTTGAATTTTTCTTGAAGGGGGATAAACAGAGCGTCATACTTCTCTGCCAGACGACGTACCACCTGCCCGTACCCGCTGACACATTCCTGCCAGACCGGAAACAGCGGATCGTCCTTCATGCGGCCGGCCCTGCAGACGAAAGGCTCCATCAGGATCAGTTTACAGGCCGGAAGCTTCTCTTTTACTTCCTCCAGCATCATGGCGTAAAGCGCCTCGTATTTTTTTACCGGCGTCGGCTTGAAATTGTTTCTGTCGCCGGGACCGTCGTTGATACCCACAAGAACACTCAAAATATCCGGTTTGAGAGGAAACAGGTCTGTTTCACTTCTTGCGTACAGATCGACGATCCGGTTGCCGGAAACGCCTCTGTTTTTGAAGTGGAAATTCTTTTCCGGATATTTACAGCCAAGGATCCCGTTAACGATATAGGCGTATGTATGGCCCATCTGGTGATTCAGATCCCATTCCTGCTCTTTTTTCTTATAGCGGTTGCCGTCGGTGATACTGTCGCCGGTAAATAAGATCGTCGTTCCTTTTTCAGACATCTGTCTTCCTCCCTTTTTGTTTTAAAACTGTGTGATAGCTGTTGACAATCTGCGTTCCTTTGCATATGCTAAAAAATAAAAACGAATGGATGATTCCATGGATACTATTTTATTTATGCCAATTTATGGACTGATCCAGAGCATCCGCCCTTTTGCGGAAAACGCTGGAAACTGCTGCAGCCAGATCGCCGCTGTCAGGACAAATAACGGTATCGTCAACCTGATCATCACCCCTGAAACATATGTTGTCAATGAGACCCGGCTGCGCCGTGGTATGCAGATCGCTGCCTTTTATGACGGCAACGCGCCTATGCCCCTCATATTCCCGCCCCAGTACCATGCGCTGGTAATTGCCCGGCAAAACCCGCAGGAGACCATCGTCATGGACTATTTCGACGATAATCTGTCCGCTGTCAATCAATCGTTGACACTAAATGTGGGACCTCAGACAGAGATCCGCACAAACAACGGGCAGACTTTTCACTGCAGTCTGGAAAACCGCCTGCTGATCGTGTACTATACCACAACCACACGCAGTATCCCTCCTCAGACAACCCCGAGAAAGATCATCGTGATGTGCTGAGCTTCTTTTCTTCATCTGTCAGCCGGGCCTTTTTCAGGAGGTCCGGCCTTCTTTCCGCGGTTCGGAGAATGGACTGCTCCCGCCGCCACTTTTCAATATTGGCGTGGTGTCCCGACAAAAGCACCTGCGGAACCGCCTTGCCGTGCCAGACTTCCGGCCTGCTGTATTGGGGATATTCCAACAGGGAATCCTCGAAAGACTCGGATTCCGCGGAAGCTTCATTGCTCAAAACGCCCGGAACCATGCGGGCAATGGCGTCGATCATCACCATGGCCGGAAGCTCTCCGCCTGTCAGTACATAGTCCCCTATGGATATGTTGTCGGTGACGATCTCTTCCAGCACGCGCTCATCGATCCCCTCGTAGTGACCGCACAAGAATACAAGCTCCTTTTCCCTTGCCAGTTCTTTGGCAGTCTGCTGGTCAAACACCTTTCCCTGCGGCGTCAGATAAACGACCCGCGGCCTGTACCCTATTTTTTCCCTCACCGCCTCGTAAGCGCTGTAAACAGGCTGAGCCCGCATGAGCATTCCGGCGCCTCCGCCGTAAGTATAGTCGTCCACACGCAGATGCTTATTGTCCGCATAGTCGCGGATATTCACCGCATCAAAGGAAATCACGCCGTTTTGGGCTGCGCGGCCGAGAATACTTGTATTCAGTCCGTTGAGGATCATCTCCGGAAACAATGTTAAAATATGAAAATTCATTTTTCCCCTTTCTCTGAAATACCGGCGCAGGGATCTTTCCCGTCTTTCCGTATCTCTAATCCAGCAATCCGTCCAGAAGATGCACCTTCATCTCCTGCTTTTCCAAGGATACTGACAAAATGCAATCCTTGATGGCAGGCAACAGGATCTCCCTTCCGGATCCGTCCGCCACAACATAAACGTCGTTTGCGCCTGTGCTCAGCACATCCCGTATGGTGCCCAACACCTGCCCGTCCTCGCAGATCACCGAAAGGCCGATCAGATCCGCCACAAAATATTCGTTATCCTCCAGCGAAACTGCATTCTCTCTTGTCACATACAGCTTTGCGCCCTTATATTTTTCAATGTCATTAATATGATCAAAGCCCTTAAATTTGAGAATGGCGAACTGCTTGAAATACTGCACAGCTTCCACAGTCAGATCCATTTCTGTCTTTCCGGCTATCATTTTCACTTCTTTCAGGTCGTCAAACCTTCTGATATCATCTGTGGTCGGAAACACCTTCACCTGACCTCTGATCCCATGGGTGGTGGTAATGACGCCTACTTGCAGCAAGTCTTCCATACTGACTCCCTTCTCCCCGATTTTTAATCTTAAAAGGCTGCCGCTATTTTCCTTCGCGACAGCCCCTCTTCATGATCACATGATATCTACGATTACCCTCTTATCCTCTTTGGAAGCCGCAGCTTTCACCACAGAACGGATCGCTTTCGCAATGCGTCCCTGTTTGCCGATGACTTTACCCATATCGGACTGCGCAACCTTTAACTGCAGGATGAGACCTTTCGCACTTTCCTTTTCTGTAACAACTACCTGATCGGGGTGATCAACCAGCGATCTGGCGATTACTTCTACTAATTCTTTCATCAAAAAACCTCCGCTTTATCCGGCAACCTTTATTTCTCGATACCGGCAAGTTTGAAGAGTTTACCAACTACCTCTGTAGGCTGGGCACCGTTGGAAAGCCACTTCTTTGCAAGCTCTTCGTTGATCTTGAACTCGCTGGGCTCTTTGTTGGGATCATAAGTACCGATTTCCTCAATACATCTGCCGTCTCTGGGAGATCTGGAATCAGCTACAACAATTCTATAATAAGGAGCCTTTTTCTGTCCCATTCTTCTCAAACGAATCTTTACTGCCATCTTGTTTCACCTCCTTGTATATCTGAAAGCAATCTGCTTTTCTAGTATGTTTATTGATCAAAAAGGCAATTTAAATCTGCCCTTTTTCCCCATTTTACCGCCCATCATACCGGGCATCTGCTTCATCATCTTCCGGCCCTGTTCAAACTGCTTTACAAGCTTGTTTACCTCTCCGATGTCAACGCCGGCCCCCTGCGCGATCCTTCGTTTTCTGGAAGGATTTAAAATATCGGGATTGGACCGTTCCTTCGGTGTCATGGAGAGGATCATAGCCTCTACCTTGCCCATGGCTTTCTCGTCGATCGCGGACTCCATATCCTTTAACTGGGACCCGACGCCCGGCAACATACGAAGAATGCTGGACAGGCCGCCCATATTTTTGATCTGGTTCATCTGTTCCAGATAATCGTCAAACCCAAAGGTGGCCTTCCTGATCTTCTGCTCCAGATCCTTTGCTTTTTCCTGATCGAACTCCTGCTGAGCCTTCTCGATCAGCGTGAGCATGTCTCCCATGCCGAGGATGCGGGACGCCATGCGGTCCGGATAAAACTGCTCCAGATCCGAAAGCTTTTCTCCCATACCGATATAGAGGATCGGTTTCCCCGTAACCGCTTTGATGGAAAGGGCTGCGCCGCCTCTCGTGTCTCCGTCCAGCTTGGTGAGGATCACACCGTCAATGCCTGCTTTGTCGTTAAAAGTGCCGGCAACATTGACCGCATCCTGACCGGTCATCGCGTCCACCACCAGCACGGTCTGATCCACCTCTACAGCCTGCTTGATATCCTGAAGCTCAGACATCATATCTTCATCAATATGCAGACGACCTGCCGTATCGATGATCATGATATTAAATCCGTTTTTAACAGCGTGCTCATAGGCGGCCCGGGCAATATTTACAGGCTTCTGTCCGTCTCCCATGGCGAACACTTCGACGCCCTGTTTTTCCCCGTTGATCTGAAGCTGCTTGATCGCTGCAGGCCGGTAGACGTCGCAGGCGACAAGCAACGGTTTTCTGCCCTTCTGCTTAAACTTCCCGGCAAGCTTGGCTGCCGTGGTCGTTTTACCCGCGCCCTGCAGGCCGGCCATCATAATAACGGTAACTCCGCTGGATTTTATGGGAATCTCCGTGGTTTGCGAACCCATCAGGGAGATCAATTCTTCATTGACAATCTTGATCACCATCTGGCCGGGATTCAGGCCGTTCATCACGTCCTGTCCCACAGCGCGGTTTTCCACCGATCTCATAAACAATTTTACGACCCGGAAGCTGACATCTGCTTCCAACAGGGCCATCTTTACTTCCTTCAGCGCAGCTTTGACGTCCTCTTCCGTGAGGCGTCCTTTACTGCGAAGCTTCTTGAATACATTTTGCAGTTTATCAGATAAACTTTCAAATGCCATGGATTCTCCTCAATTCTTAAGGCCGGAATACCGGCTGATACAAACCAACTTCTATAATTCATCCAGAATTTCCTGCAGCAGGCTGTCGATCTGTTCTCCGGCCGCTTCTCCGCCGCAATTCCGATAATCCTGAAACAACCGCTGTATCTCGGAAACTTTGTCTTTTACAGAAATGAATCTCTCTACCAGATGCAGCTTGGATTCATATTCTGACAACTGTTTCTGGCATCTCTTTACCAGATCATGAACGCCCTGCCTGCTGATACCGGCGATCTCCGCGATCTCCCCGAGAGAAAGATCGCCAAAGGTAAAATCCTCATAGACGCTTCTCTGATGGGTGGTCAAAAGTTCGCCATAAAAATCATAGAGCAAAGCCTGTTCCATAAGTTTGTTCATGATGACTCACCTTTGCCATCATACAAAATAAATGAGGCGTTGTCAAGTGTTTTTCCTTGACAATGTAAATTTTAGCTTGCATCCTGTTAACGGATATGCTATATTAAAGACGTAAAGGAAGCAACCGCCCACAAGGTGGTTGACCGTTTTGAAGTAGCAAAACCACCCCTTTCGGTCAAGTTCAGGGTGGTTTTTGCTATGTATGGCTACCTACAAAACGTAAAAACGAATGTAAGCAATGCCAAAAGGAAAATGCCGAAAGTCAGCAAATCCCTAAAATCAAAATGATTTTTCATAGGCATCACCCCCATTCTTTGAAAGAATGAGGCCAACACACCCCGCAACACGGTTGCTTCCTATGCTGTGATTATAACATATCTGACATATTCAGACAAGGTTTAATACTACAAATCCGAGCGCGGCACTGCATCTTTTCTCAGGATCAGATAGGCGCAACCGTACATGCCCGCGTCGTTGCCTGCGGCTGCAAGGGCAAACTTCGTTCCCCGGCAAGCGGAAAACGCAAAACGGTCAAAGTACTTTTTCACCGTATCCAGCAAAATCTGTCCCGCATGGGAAACTCCGCCCCCAAGTACAATGATCTCCGGCGCGATCACGCAGGCAATGATGGCGCAGGCCTTGCCAAGATAATATCCAAAGCGCTCCAGCGCCTTTGCGG
>CANQQN010000124.1 GCA_947625995.1 uncultured Lachnospiraceae bacterium | reverse complement strand
CGGCAGTCTCGGAGGCTCCTACGCCGGAGCCGGTGAAAAAAATTGCCTCCCTGTCAGCGGAAGGCAACACGGTTTATGTGGATATGGAGGGCGTATGGGAAACCATAGACGGCAGCATTCTGTTTGACGCTTCTCAGGAAGTGGTAGGGTACGGCGTTACCGACGCTTTGAATGAAGCCGTGAAAGAACAGCATAAGCTGAACATACCCATGTGTAATCTTATGGAAGGGGAATTTGCCTTTGCGGGCGTGTTTTCTTCTATATCAGGGGCAGGCATTGACTATACGGGGCATGTGTTTTATCTGACATTCGCGCAGATTGTTGATCCGGTGCAGGTAACGCTTACAGATACCAACGGCAATGTGCTTGCCACCATAACGGCGGATGGCTCCACGCCGCCTCCTACTCCAACGCCGGAACCTACCCCTACGCCGGAGCCGACGGCGACACCTGCTCCTTCGTCTGCGCCGGCTGACGATTTTGAAGGCGGTTTGACTGCTTTAGGCTTGTGGGTGGCAGGCGCCGCGGTCTTGATTGTCATCTTGTGCGTGCTGCTATTGGCGGTCAGAAGATCAAATAAAAAACAGGCTGCCCGCAGAAACGCAGACCTGAAAGAGGCAGAGGCAGAGAAAGAAACAGAGTTGAAGGAAGAAACAGAGCCGGAAGAAGAGGAAGAACCGGAACCGGAGGCAAAAGAAACGGAGCCGGCAGAAGAAGCAGAGCCGGAGGATAAAAAGGAGGATAAGCCGTGACGATATTGGATCGTTTTTCTTTGGAGGGAAAGGTTGCGCTGGTGACAGGCGGCTGTTACGGGATCGGGTACGCCATCGGCAAGGCGCTGGGTCAGGCCGGCGCGACGATAATTTTTAATGGCAGGAACCAGCAACGGCTTGAAAAGGCCGGGGCAGATTATGAGGCCGATGGGATCCAAGCCAAAGGATTTCAGTGCGACGTGACGGATGAAAGGGCGGTTACCGATTTTGTGGACGAGGTTTCCCGGGAGTTCGGCACGATCGACATTCTTGTAAACAATGCCGGCATCATCAAGCGGACGCCCATGTGTGACATGTCCGCGGAAGAATTCAGGCAGGTCATAGACATTGATCTGAACGGTCCCTTTATCATGTCCAAAGCAGTGATCCCGGGCATGATAAAAAAAGGCCATGGAAAGATCATCAATGTTTGTTCTATGATGAGCGAACTGGGCCGGGAAACGGTGTCCGCCTACGCGGCGGCAAAAGGCGGCCTGAAAATGCTGACCAAAAACATTGCGTCGGAATACGGCCCCTATCATATCCAGTGCAACGGCATCGGACCGGGTTATATTGCCACGCCTCAGACGGCGCCTTTGAGGGAGAGGCAGGAGGATGGAAGCAGACATCCTTTTGACAGCTTTATTCTGTCGAAAACGCCTGCCAAGCGTTGGGGAACCCCGGAGGATCTGATGGGCGCGGCGGTATTTCTTGCCTCTGACGCGTCCAATTTTGTAAATGGGCATATTTTGTATGTGGATGGCGGTATTCTGGCCTACATCGGGCGTCAGCCATGATAGGAGACGCCGGTATCCGCAATAAGGAAAGGATGGATCGACTTATGAAGATCGCGCTGATTAATGAAAACAGTCAGGCAGCAAAAAACGGACAGATCGAACAGGCGCTGCGGGAAGTTGCGGAGCCCTTGGGACATCAGGTCTTTAATTACGGCATGTACAGCCCGGAGGATGAACAGCAGCTTACCTATGTGCAGATCGGAATCCTTGCGGCGGTGCTTTTGAATTCCGGCGCAGCGGACTATGTGGTTACCGGCTGCGGTACCGGCGAAGGCGCCATGCTTGCCTGTAATTCTTTTCCGGGGGTGCTGTGCGGGCATATCGTAGACCCTTCGGATGCGTATATGTTTGCGCAGATCAATGACGGTAACGCAGTAGCCCTGCCTTTCGCGAAAGGCTATGGATGGGGCGCGGAACTGAATCTCGGCTATATATTTGAAAAATTGTTTTCCGGACCGGGCGGTCAGGGCTATCCTAAGGAACGGGCGGTGCCGGAGCAGAGAAATAAAAAGATACTGGATCAGGTAAAGCAGGTGACCTACAGGAAGCTTCCGGACATCCTGCGTGAGCTTCCGGACCAGCTTGTCCGGGGCGCCCTTGGGGGACAGCGGTTTGCCGAATATTTTTTTGCGAATTGTAAGGATGAGGAACTGGCGGCTTGCGTTAAGGAGTTAATGTGAAAAATTACACGGATGTGCTGATTTTTCACAGGACTATGGGAGCGTTGCAAATAGTCCCGATGGCAGACGGGAAATCGCATTCACGAATTTCTCGCCGCCCCGTGGCGTAAACGTTCCGGAATGGAGGTTTTTATGAAGACAGAGGAGAAGCAGTATCATATTCAGTGCGCCGAAGGCGACGTAGGCGGGTATGTGATCCTTCCGGGAGATCCGGGACGCTGCCGGGCCATTGCGGACCATTTTGAAGATCCGAAGCTTGTGGCGCAGAACAGGGAATTTACCACGTACACCGGTACGCTTCTGGGTGAGAAGGTTTCCGTGACTTCCACAGGGATCGGCGGGCCTTCCGCGTCGATTGCCATTGAAGAACTGGTGGCAGTGGGCGCCCATACGTTTGTGCGGGTGGGAACCTGCGGCGGCATCGACCTGCGGGTAAAAAGCGGCGACTGTGTCATTGCCATGAGCGCTGTGCGCCATGAAGGTACCAGCAGGGAGTATGCGCCTGTTGAATATCCGGCAACGTCCGATTATCAGGTGCTGAACGCCCTTGTAGAGAGCGCCGAAGCCCTTGGCTTTCCATGGCATGCAGGCGTGGTACAATGTAAGGATTCCTTTTATGGGCAGCACGACCCGGGACGGATGCCGGTGGGAGATATGCTTTTGTCGAAATGGGAGGCGTGGAAACGTCTTCATGTTCTTGCCAGCGAGATGGAATCCGCCGCGCTGTTTACGGCAGCGGCCGCGTTGGAGGTACGCTGCGGGGCGGTCTTTAATGTGATCTGGAATCAGGAGAGGAAGGCCGCAGGCTTTGAGGAGCCCGACGACCACTCCACCGACAAAGGAATCCGGATCGCCGTCGAGGCGCTGAAGCGTTTGATAGAAAAGGAACGCAAAAAGGCTTGATCGCCCTTGAAAGCAGCTTTCTGAAAAATAAAGAAGACAATTCCAAAAAAATGCTGGACTTTCAGACTTTACTGTGGTAAACTTTAAAAGTAGGGGGTGTGCAGCATGAACAAAAAAATCAAAACAGAAGCTGTAGATCATTTGTTTGAGGCGATCCTGAGTCTGGAGAATCAGGAGGACTGTTATCTTTTCTTTGAAGATATCTGTACGATCAACGAATTGCTTTCCCTGTCACAGCGGTTTGAAGTTGCAAAGATGCTCAGGGAAAAGAAACGGTATCTGGAGATCGCCGAACAGACGGGCGCTTCCACGGCAACCATCAGCAGAGTAAACCGGTCGCTGAATTACGGAAACGACGGATACGATATGGTGTTTAAGAGAATGAACAAAAATAAAAGAGACTGATACAGTCTCTTTTTTGTCTCATAGGAAATGTTAGGGGACTATTCCTTGGAGGTTTCGCGGGGGTTGATGCCCCGGTCAATAAGCCGTTCGATAAGCTGCTTGCGGATATAGACGTCGTAACTTAGCAGACAGATAAAGGCAAACAGCTGCAGGTCCTCCTGTTTTTCGCCGGACACGCCGGCAAAGCTGTTCTGAGCGGTCTCCAGTGTTTCCCGAAGGGTGGCTTCCAGAGCAGGCGTGCAGGATCGGATGAGGTTTAATACCTCCTCATAGGCTGTCTCCAGAGGAATACCGGCGCCATTTTCGCCGTCCTTGTGAAAGCAGCCCTCGGTCAGCGGCCGGAGCAGGCTCTGAATGTCGCTGATGGACAAAAAGCTTTTGAAATAATAGATAAACGTCAGAAGCAGCATGTGCTCTCTGGAATATTTTTTCTTTACGGGCGGCGGCAGCAGATCATTTTTGGCATAGTTGTTGATCATAGTCTTGGTCAGCACCTTGTCGTGCGCAAACCTTTTGTGTTGGCCAAGCCGCGCATCCATAAAGGTGGTCACCTGATCCATATACAGGTCGATGTCGGGAAGCTCGCTTGGCCGGATGTAGCCCGGGTGCGAAGCGGCATGGAGCAGTTCATTTACCAGCGAGGTAGTGTTATCGTTCATTTCTGGCCTCCGTCAGTGGGATAGATCGGTTAAATCATTTATCATATACATTATATAGTTTTTAAAACCATATGTAAAGAGTTTTCTTTGACGGCAAAGATTTATAGTGACAGAAGGAGGAAATTCTATTATACTATAATCTGTACTCTCTTTTTAAAACAGAGGAGAAAGGGACATTAAATATGGATTTGGATAATTTGCTGAATAAGGAACAAAGAGAAGCGGCGCTTCATCAGGAAGGGCCGTTGCTGATTCTGGCGGGGGCGGGTTCCGGAAAGACCAGAGTGCTTACATATCGTATCGCGCACCTGATAGAAGACTGCGGAGTGAGTCCATGGAATATCCTTGCCATCACCTTTACCAACAAGGCGGCGGGAGAGATGCGCGACCGTGTGGACCGTATGGTGGGATTCGGGGCGGAGAGCATCTGGGTCAGCACTTTTCACTCCACATGCGTGCGTATTCTGCGCAGGCACATCGACTGTATCGGTTATAAAACGAACTTTACCATCTATGATACCGACGATTCCAAAGCAGTGATCAAGGATGTGTGCAAACGGCTGAACATAGACACGAAGGTACTGAAGGAACGGACGCTGCTGTCCGTTATCTCCGCTGCCAAAAACGAGATGATCACCCCGGAACGGTTTGCGGCGGACAGCAAGGGAGAATCCGGACAGGAACAGATCGCCAGAGTTTATAGGGAATACCAGCTGCAGCTGAAGAAAAGCAACGCGCTGGATTTTGACGACCTTCTGCTAAAGACGGTGGAACTGTTTCGGGCCTCCCCGGAGGTGCTGGAAAACTATCAGGAACGGTTCCGCTATATCATGGTGGACGAATATCAGGATACCAACACCGTGCAGTTTGAGTTTGTGCGGTTGCTGGCAAAGAAATACAGGAATCTCTGCGTGGTGGGCGATGACGACCAGTCCATCTACAAGTTCAGAGGCGCGAATATTGAAAACATCTTAAGCTTTGAACGGCAGTATCCCGACGCGAAGGTGATCAAGCTGGAGCAGAATTACCGCTCCACAGGCAACATCCTGAATGCAGCCAACGGCGTGATCAGAAATAACACGGCCCGGAAGGACAAACGGCTGTGGACAGACGCCGGGGAGGGCGAAAAGCTTACAGTAGAGCAGTTTGATAACGCTTTTGAGGAGGCGGAGTATGTGGTGGGAGATATCCGCGCCAAGGTCCGGAGCGGATTCTATGAATACAGGGATTTTGCAATCCTGTACCGCACAAACGCCCAGTCTCGTATGTTTGAAGAAAAGCTGCTGCTGTCCAATACGCCTTACAAGATCATTGGCGGCGTAAACTTTTACGCCCGCAAGGAGATCAAGGATCTGCTGGCATACTTAAAGACTGTTGACAACGGACAGGACGATCTGGCGGTGAAACGGATCATCAACGTGCCGAGGCGAGGGGTGGGCAACACTACCATTGCCCGCATTGAGGAATATGCCCTGAACA
>CANQQN010000123.1 GCA_947625995.1 uncultured Lachnospiraceae bacterium | reverse complement strand
TTTAGAGTAAACCAGCCCGGAAATTTCGTCAAGAAGAATTTCGGGCAACCGTTCCCATCGGGGAAACAGATCCAAACATGATTTTTCTTGCAATCTGCCCTGCAATCGGTTACAATAGGAAAATCTACCTGTTAAAATGGAGTGGTCCTATGAAAAGATTAATTGGGAACCGGGCTTTTTACCGGCGGCTTTTTGCTGTAATGACGCCTATACTGGTACAAAACATCATCACAAATTTTGTGAGCCTGCTGGATAATATCATGGTGGGACAGGTGGGTACGGAACCAATGTCCGGCGTTGCCATTGTCAATCAGCTTCTTTTTGTTTTCAATCTGTGCATATTTGGCGGCCTTTCCGGCGCCGGGATCTTTACCGCGCAGTTTTACGGGAAAAACGATCAGAAGGGTCTGCGGCAGACGTTTCGCATCAAGCTTTATATTGCCGCCATCTCCATAGGAATCTTTCTGACGCTGTTTTTGATCAGGGGAGAACGGCTGATCTCTTTGTTCCTCCACAAAGGACAGGAAAATCTGGATCTGGAAGCCACTCTGCGTCATGGAATGCGCTATCTGCATGTGATGCTCATACAGATGCTGCCTTTTGCCGTTTCGCAGGTGTACGCCAGCACCTTGCGGGAGACCGGAGAAACCATGCTGCCCATGAAGGCAGGCATTGTGGCGGTATTTGTCAATGTACTGTTCAATTACCTTTTGATCTTTGGTAAGCTGGGATTCCCGGTCATGGGTGTTACCGGCGCGGCCATCGCCACAGTGATCGCCCGCTTTGCGGAATGTCTGATCGTGGTCTGGTGGACGCATTTCTACAGAGCGAGGAATCCGTTTATCAAAGGTGTTTACCGCTCGCCGCGGGTGCCGTTATCGCTGGTGAAGCAGGTCATACTTACGGGAACGCCGCTTCTGGCAAATGAAGTACTCTGGGCGGCGGGAACCGCCATGCTGAATCAATGTTATTCGGTGCGTGGTCTGGAGGTCGTCTCCGCCACGAATATTTCTACCACAGTCTCGGATCTGTTTTTCTGCGCGTTTTTTGCCATGGGGACAACGGTCTCCATTATGATCGGACAGCTTTTGGGCGCGGGCAGATTGGAGCAGGCGGTAGATGAGAACAGAAAGCTGATTGCTTTTTCCGTGGCGCTGAGCGCGGCGGTCGGTATGATCATGGCGGCGCTGGCGCCGAAGATCCCGCAGATCTACAATACGACAGACACTGTAAAGAAGCTGGCGTCAAGCCTGCTGATCGTGTCTGCGGTGATGATGCCGCTGAACGCGTTTATCAATGCCAGCTATTTTACCCTGCGCTGCGGCGGCAAAACGCTGATCACGTTTCTGTTTGACTGCGTTATGCTCTGGACGGTCAATATCCCGCTGGCGTTCATCCTTTCCCGTTTTACAAGGCTGCCGGTGGTGGAGATGTACGCGCTGGTGGAGGGCGTCAATTTGATCAAGGCAGCGATCGGCTTCTGGCTGGTGAAGAGCAAGAAGTGGGTGAACAATCTGGTGGCGGACCGGTAAGATAAAGCTTTCCCTTAGGGGAAGGCTTTTTTAATAAAAGGGTATTGACAAATCTGTTATAACTGTATATACTGTTAATATACAGATTGCGCAATCATGTAAGTACGCCCTGTACGGCAGGGAGAAAGGAATATGATCCGCAGTTCCAAAAAGAATGTTGCCCGTCTGCCGGGCCGGATCATCAGTGATCACTTGAATATTTTTATCGATAACAAAAGCGGCGCGCCTATTTACGACCAGATTTACAAACAGATCAAAAACCAGATCATCAGCGGAACATTGCAGGCGGATGAAGCGCTGCCTTCTATCCGCAATCTGGCGAAAGATCTGCGCATCAGCGTCATCACCACAAAGAGGGCTTATGATGAATTGGAAAAGGAAGGCTTTATCTACACCATTGCCGCCAAGGGCTGTTTTGTGGCGCCAAAGAATACGGAACTCCTCCGGGAGGAAAACTTAAAAAAGATAGAATCCATGATGCAGGAGATCATCCGGCTTTCCGCTTCCTGCAATTTAAGCGGGGAGGATTTAACCGAGATGCTCCGGCTGATGATGAGGGAGGATGAGGAACGGTAGATAGGGCGACGCTTTTGGAATATGGAGGGACTTGTATATGAACGCACTGGAGATCAGGGATCTGAGTAAATCATACGGGGATTTTAAACTGGACAGACTGAACCTTACCCTGCCAAACGGCTGTATCCTCGGCCTCGTAGGGGAAAACGGCGCCGGAAAGAGCACTGCCATGAAGCTGATCTTGGGAATGCTGAAGAAGGATGGCGGGTCTGTTCGGATATTTGGGAATGACGACAACGCCTCTCTGGAAAAGCTGAAGGAGGATATCGGCGTGGTGCCGGACGAGATCGGTTTTCCGGAATTTATAACTGCGGAAAAGGTCAACCGGATTATGAAAAAAATGTATCAAAACTGGGAGGAAACGGTTTACTTTGATTTTCTGAAGAAGCTGGATATTCCGAAAGAACGGAAGTTTAAGGAGTATTCCAGAGGAATGAAAATGAAGCTGGGGATCGCGGTGGCGCTGTCTCACAAGCCGCGGCTTTTGTTGCTGGACGAGGCCACGAACGGCCTTGACCCGGTGGCGCGGGATCAGGTGGTGGAACTGTTTTCGGAATTTACAAGGCAGGAAGACCATGCGGTGCTGATCTCCTCCCATATTGTCAGCGATCTGGAAAAGATCTGCGATTACATCGCGTTTCTGCACAAGGGGAAGCTGCTGCTCTGCGAGGAGAAGGACCGGCTTTTGGAGGAATATGGGATGACCCACTGTACCAGACAGCAGATTGTGGAACTGATGCCGGAGGCGGTTATCGGCAGGCGGGAATCTACCTACAGCGTGGAGGCTCTTGTGAAAAGAAGCATGATGCCGGCAGGCTGGGAGGTCAGCCCCGTCAGTCTGGAAGAGCTATTTGTATTTATGGTCAAAGCTTCATGATCGGGTCGTCCTTGGGGTATGCAAGAAAGCTGTTTTTGAAAAATGAAGAAAGTACAGGTATGGAAAATGAAAGGATTATTTTTGAAAGATTTTTATATGACGGTACATTATTGTAAGGCGTATCTGCTGTTGGTTCTTGTGTTTGCCGGGGCGTCCGTTTTTTCGGATAATCTGTTTCTTTTGATTTATCCGTTCATCCTTTTGTCGGTGATTCCGGTGAACCTGCTTTCCTACGATGAAAAGAGCAGGTGGACGGTTTATGCGGACTGCCTGCCCGCAAGCCGCAAAAAGGTGGTGGATGTAAAATACATCGTGATGCTGATTTTTCTCGCCGTGACATTGGCAGTCTTTTCCGTCACCCATCTGACCTATTCTCTGGTGTTTGGGAAAGGGGATCTGGCAGCGTGGATGATCATGAACGCGGTGCTCTCGTCCATCGGCATATTAAGCCCCAGTCTGATGCTGCCGGTGCTGTTTAAATATGGTGTGGAAAAAGGCCGCATGGTTTATTATCTGATCTTGATCCTGATCTGCGGGATCTGCGGCGGGTTGAGCGCAAACCTGCTGGATGGCGAGATCGTCGTCGGCCAGATCGGCCTCTGGTGGGCGCCTGCTATCGTTGTGGCTGCGCTGCTTATTTTGGCTGTCTCATGGATTTTGTCCCGGCGGTTTTATGAGAACCGGGAGTTGTGAGCATTCCTGAGGAAAATGTCGGCCGAAAGGATTTTGCCGCCGTTTCGATTTCTATAAGGATCTAAAAGCCGGCAAAACCAAAACAGCCGGCTCACCTGCACGGGAAAGCTTTACGGACAAGGTACAGGAAGCCGTCCGTTTCAAAAGCAAACGATAGGCAGATTTTCGTATGTTTTGCGAGCATAGCTGTGGAAAGAAATCATTGTTTGAGCCCTGTTAAGGGCGAGTTTTGATTTCTTTCCACAAATAAGCGGCGCATGCAAAACAAGAAAATCGCCGTGTTTGCGATGAAACGGACGGCTTCCTGCGCCTTGTCTTGAATGATCCGGGAAATTTTACCGGCCGGCAGTTTTTGCCGGCTCCTTTTTTATTGACCTGATGTGCAAAATATACTATAATAAATCCATACTTGCGAATATGGGGGATTGTTCCCATATTCCGGAAATCTGTGATGAAAAAGGTGGGTAACAGCCATGATCTGGGCAAAAGAAGAGACGTTGTCAAGAAAAGAAATCGAAGAGATTCAGCTTGCAAGGCTGAAGGAACAGGTGGCATGGGCCTATGAGCGCGTTGCGCCGTACCGTGCAAAGATGGATGCCGTCGGCATCCGGCCGGAGCATATCCGCTCTCTGGCGGACTTGAAAAATCTCCCCATGACCACAAAACAGGACTTCAAGGATAATTATCCTTTTGGCCTCTTTGCGGTGGAGCGGGAAAAGCTGCAGCGGATCCACGCATCCTCCGGCACTACAGGAAAGCCTACGGTGGTGGGCTACACCCCTGAGGATATGAAAAACTGGACGGAATGTGTCAGCCGTATCGCCTGTGCCGGCGGCGCGATGCCCGGGGACATGGTACAGATCTGCTTTGGATACGGCATGTTTACCGGCGCTCTCGGCCTGCATTTCGGTCTGGAAAATATCGGCGCTACGGTAGCGCCTACTTCCTCCGGCAATACGAAAAAACAGATCATGTTCATGCAGGATTTGGGAACCACCCTGCTGGTGGCGACCCCTTCCTATGCGTTACATATCGGCGAGGTGATCCGTGAGATGGGTCTGGACCCCGCAAAGGATTTAAAAGTAAAGATCGGCCTGTTTGGCGGCGAGGGCATGACCGAGGGCATGCGTCAGGAGATGTACAATCTCTGGGGACATGATTTCAAGGCTACCCAAAATTACGGCATGAGCGAGATCAACGGTCCCGGTATGTCCGGCGAATGTCTGGAGCTCTGCGGTATGCATATCAATGAGGATCACTTCATTGCTGAGGTGATCGATCCCGAGACCGGCGAAGTGCTGCCTGAGGGCCAGCACGGAGAATTGGTGGTGACCTGCCTTACCAAGAAGGCGCTGCCGATGATCCGTTACCGCACAAAGGATATCACCCGGCTGTTTTATGAGCCATGTAAGTGTGGACGTACTACCGCCCGCATGGAAAATCTGTCAGGACGTACCGATGATATGCTGATCATCCGCGGCGTCAACGTATTCCCCACACAGATCGAGGAAGTACTGTTAAAGATGGAGGAGATCGGCCCCCATTATGAGATCGAACTGGAGCGGGTGAACCATCTGGACCGTATGCAGATTAAGGTGGAGCTTGTAGATGATTCCCTGCTGGATTCCTACGCCGCGCTGGAGGCGCTGGAAAAGAAGATCCGTGCCGGCCTTCGCACCATGCTGGGTCTGGATGCGGCCATCAAGCTCGTGGCGCCCGGAACCCTGCCCAGATTTGAAGGGAAAGCCAAGCGTGTTATCGACCACAGGAAGAGCATGGGATTAAACTGCTGATAAGGAGGAAACGATTTGGAAAAGAAAGAGATCATGCTCGGCAATGCTGCCATTGCCAGAGGAGCCTACGAGGCGGGCGTGAAGGTTTCCGCCGCCTATCCCGGCACACCCAGCACCGAGATCAGTGAAAATATCGTAAAATACAAGGACGTTCTGTATTCGGAATGGTCCCCCAATGAGAAGGTGGCGCTGGAGGTTGCCATCGGCGCTTCCATCAGCGGTGTCCGCTCTCTGGCGTCCATGAAGCACGTGGG
>CANQQN010000122.1 GCA_947625995.1 uncultured Lachnospiraceae bacterium | reverse complement strand
GGGACGGTGCATGTATACAACAATTACTATACCTGCAAGAACAACAGTTACTGCATCGGCGCCGGCTGTTATGCCACGGTGCTGGTGGAGAATAATTATTTTTATCAGGTGAACAACCCGCATGAATTTTCCTATCCGGAACAGACCTATCCCTGCGCCATCACAGTCCGGGGCAACAAATACGACGGGACAAGCGGGAAGAAGGACAGCGGGCAGCACCCGAAGGCGTCGGGGGATGCTACGCCTTTTGAACGGGCGCCCTACCCTTATCTGGTGGACAAGGCGGATGATGTGCCAACTGTGGTGCAGAAATATGCCGGCCCTCAAAATATAGATCCCAACGCAACGCCGGTACCGACGGCTACGCCAATGCCGTCCACGGAGCCTACACCGAAGCCTACGCCCAAGCCTTCGCTGGCGCCTGCCCCCACGGCGAAGCCTTCCAAGAATGACAATCCTCCCACTCGTGTGCAGGATGACCAGAAGGGGGAAGCGATCCAGTTTAATGGGCAGAATTCAGACAAGACTAACGGGTATCTGGAAATCGACAATCCATTTGCGGGCAAAGATTTTTCCGAGACCCCTCAATTTGTAGGCGGTTATCCCCGGTGGACAAAGGGCGTGACCGTCGCATACTGGGAGTATATTCCCTCCAATGTCAGTCAGGAAGCGCCGGTGCTGAACTTCAGCGGCAGCCACCGCGCGGTCCATTTTCAGGACTGGCCCAGATTGGAGGAGGCCGCGGAGGACGGCTATCAGAACCGGTATCAGGATAACGGCGGCACTTACAGTCTGGTGCGGGAGGGCGATGTGACCAGCGGACTGCAGATCACATCTTTGGCCGGCTTTGGGTATTCCGAGGACAACGGCACTGCCAGAGACGAAAATCCCTATTCCAATACTTACGGAAAAACAGTGGATAATTTCCAGCAGAAGAATTATCTGTACTATTTCGCGAATACATCCGGAACAAGGACGGCCCTTGCGTCCGCAAAGGGACAATGGCATTTTGTGGCAGTGATCATCCAGAATGATCTTGTGCAGACCTATGTGGACGGAAAAGCCTGCGGCACGGACAATTTCAACTATTTTGACAAGCCGCTTACAGGCGACAGCAAGTACAGCAACAAGGTGAACGGCGAGGGCTTCAACATGGGCTACGGATGGACGGTCAGCCGCAGGGTTGCCTCCGATACTTCCTATTATCGTCACGGAATGCCCATCTTGGAATTTTTGTCACTGGAAAATACAAAGCTGTATATCGGCGGCAATTCCACTCTGTGGAGCGGCCTGCTGATGAATGATTACAAGACCGCAAAGGGGATCCGGCTGGCGGATTTCAAATTCTACGACCGGCCGCTGACAGCCGCGCAGGTACAGGCGCTGATGAACGGGACAGAGCCTGATGTGACGGAAGCGCCGGATAAGACGCCGGAGCCAAGCAAAGAGCCAAAGCCCACGGAGAGCGAAACGCCTGTGGAGAGTCCGGCGCCAAGCCAAGGACCAAAGCCTACGGAGAGCGAAACGCCTGTAGAGAGCCAAGCGCCAAGCCAGGAGCCAAGGCCCACGGAGAGCGAAACGCCCGTAGAGAGCCCGACGCCAAGCCAAGGACCGAAGCCTACGGAGAGCGAAACACCTGTAGAGAGCCAGGAGCCGAAGCCCACGGAGAGCGAAACGCCTGTGGAGAGTCCGGCTCCAAGCAAAGAGCCGAAGCCTACGGAGAGCGAAACGCCTGTGGAGAGCCCGGCGCCAAGCAAAGAGCCAAAGCCTACGGAGAGCGAAACGCCTGTGGAGAGTCCGGCGCCAAGCCAAGGACCGAAGCCCACGGAAAGCCCGGCGTATGATATGGGAGATACGAATAGGAACGGCGCGGTCACCACAGAGGACGCGCTGGAGGTACTGAAGCACATCGTGAAGCTGAAGTCGTTGACAGAGGAGCAGATAAAACTGGCGGATACGGACCGAAACGGCCAGATCACCGTGGACGACGCGCTCAATATTCTCAAATTTGTGGTACGGATACTGGAAAAATTATAAAAAATGTCTCATTTTCCGGTTTTTTATGGAAAATCAGGAAAACTAAGAAAGAAAAAGACTTGACGGACTTGACTTGTCTATGCTATAGTAGATGAGCGATGGAAGTTAGGTCTTTTTTTTATGCCTAAAATTCAACACAGACAATGATCCCAACTTGTCTGTCAGAAGTTGAAAGAACGAAACAAAGTGGAGGTGGCAGTTGTGCGCGTAAAGATCACATTGGCATGTACGGAATGTAAGCAACGTAACTACAACATGACAAAAGAAAAAAAGAATCATCCGGACAGAATGGAAACCAAAAAATACTGTAAATTCTGCAGAGCACACACATTACACAAGGAAACGAGATAGGATATCCTGCGTGAGATAGTGAGGAGAAAGATATGGGAGAAAACAGTAAAGAAGTTCAGAAGGTTAGTTTTTTCAAAGGCTTGAAGGCGGAATTTAAAAAGATCATCTGGCCCACCAAGAAGGATGTTGTAAAGGAAACTACAGTCGTAGCAGTGGTATCCGTGATCCTGGGATTGATCATCGTTGTGGTAGACATGATCATCAATTTCGGCATCAATATCCTGATCAATCTGTAAAGACTGCAGCAGATATCTTTTGAGATTAGGAAAGGTGACAGCATGGAAGCAAAATGGTATGTAGTTCACACTTATTCCGGCTATGAGAAAAAGGTGAAAGCCAACATTGATAAGACCATCGAAAACAGACATCTGGAAGATCAGATTCTGGAAGTCAGAGTTCCCATGCTGGACGTGGTTGAGGAGAAAAACGGCGTCCGCAGGCAGGTGGAAAAGAAGATGTTTCCGGGATATGTTCTGGTCAATATGGTGATGAACGACGACACATGGTTTATTGTTCGCAATACCCGCGGCGTTACGGGGTTTGTAGGCCCCGGCTCCAAACCGATCCCACTGACGGATGACGAGATACGCGGCCTGGGTATCAAGATCGTAAACTTTGAGGTCAATTTCGGTGTGGGTGATACTGTGGCGGTCATCGGCGGCGTCTGGAAGGATACCGTGGGCGTGATCCAGTCCATGAACGACGCGAAACAGACACTGATCATCAATGTGGACCTGTTTGGCCGGGAGACTCCGGTCGAAATCAATTATTCAGAAGTGAAAAAGATGTAAGGAGGCGCCTACTATGGCAAAGAAAGTAACAGGATATATCAAATTACAGATTCCTGCCGGCAAAGCGACACCGGCACCCCCTGTTGGTCCCGCGCTTGGCCAGCATGGTGTAAACATTGTACAGTTCACAAAAGAATTTAACGCGAGAACGGCAGATCAGGGGGATGTGATCATTCCCGTAGTGATCACCGTTTATTCTGACAGGAGCTTCAGCTTCATTACGAAGACACCCCCCGCGGCGGTGCTGCTGAAGAAAGCCTGCAATCTGAAATCCGGCTCTGCGGTGCCCAACAAGACAAAGGTGGCTACCATCACCAGAGACGAGCTTCAGAAGATCGCCGAGATCAAGATGCCCGACCTCAATGCGGCAAACATCGATTCGGCCATCAGCATGATCGCGGGAACGGCCCGCAGCATGGGTATCAAAGTAGAAAACTGATTTTAATCGTGGAAGGGGTACTCTCCCCGCAGGACCACAAGGAGGTTTATAATGAAAAGAGGAAAAAAGTATATTGAAACTGCAAAACAGGTGGATCGTGCAGCACAGTACGACACCGCAGAAGCAATTGCAATGGTAAAGAAAGTGGCAGTTGCAAAATTTGACGAGACCATCGAGGTTCATATCAGAACGGGCTGTGACGGACGTCACGCGGAGCAGCAGATCCGCGGCGCTGTTGTTCTCCCTCACGGAACAGGAAAGTCCGTTAAGGTTCTGGTGTTCGCAAAGGGCGAAAAATTTGACGAGGCCACAGCGGCAGGCGCTGATTACGTGGGCGGCGAGGAACTGATCCCCCGTATCCAGAACGAAGGCTGGCTGGATTTTGACGTTGTTGTGGCGACGCCCGATATGATGGGTGTTGTAGGCCGTCTGGGCCGAATCCTCGGACCGAAGGGTTTGATGCCCAACCCCAAGGCAGGTACGGTTACCATGGATGTGACCAAGGCTATCAACGACATCAAAGCCGGTAAGATTGAATATCGTTTGGATAAGTCAAATATCATTCACGTACCGGTCGGAAAGGCTTCTTTCTCAGAGGCGGATCTGGCGGACAACTTCCAGACGCTTATGGATGCGATCATCAAGGCAAGGCCCAGTTCTCTGAAGGGACAGTATATCAGGAGCGTGACTCTTACACCGACGATGGGACCCGGTGTGAAGCTCAATGTGGCAAAATTTGTCTAAAGTGATTGACAACCGTTATAGATTATGTTATATTAACACAGCGGTTTTATGACCGCGCTGCCGAAGACAGCAGGTGCCCTGTTCTGACCGGGCGTAAGTCCTGCCGAGGTGAAGTCCGTTTTTATGACTGATACACCCTCTCTGTCTTGTGGCAGAGAGGGTTTTTATATTACCGAGAAACAAGGAGGTGTGTTAGATTGGCAAAGGTGGAATTGAAGCAGCCGGTGATCGATGAGATCTCCGAAAACATCAAAGATGCAAAGTCTGTGGTTCTGGTAGACTACCGCGGCTTGACCGTGGAAGAGGACACAAGTCTCCGCAAGCAGCTGCGCGAGGCAAATGTTATCTACAAGGTTTATAAGAACACGATGATGAATTTTGCGTTCAAGGGTACCGAGTTTGAGCAGCTGAGCGACCAGCTTGCAGGACCCAACGCGATCGCTATTTCAAAGGAAGACGCCACGGCCCCCGCAAGGGTGATCGCCAAGTTCGCGAAAAAGGCGAAGGCGCTGGAGTTAAAGAGCGGCGTTGTGGAAGGGATCCTCTATGATGCGGCAGGCATGAACGAGATCGCGAAGGTGCCTTCAAGAGACGAGCTTCTTTCTAAGTTCCTTGGAAGCATTCAGTCTCCTATCACAAACTTTGCCCGCGTGATCAAACAGATCGCCGAGGCGAAGGAGTCAGGCGCGGAGGTGCCTGCGGAAGCGGCAGAAACGCCTGAAGAGGCGCCTGCGGAATCATAATAAAAACAAAGTCATTGAAATAGAAAAATGGAGGTAATAAAAATGGCTAAATTGACAACCGCTGAAATGATCGAAGCGATCAAAGAATTATCTGTACTGGAATTAAACGAACTGGTTAAAGCATGTGAGGAAGAGTTTGGCGTGTCCGCAGCAGCAGGCGTTGTTGTGGCGGCAGCAGGCGGCGCGGCTGAAGGCGGCGCGGCTGAGGAGAAGACCGAATTCAACGTTGAACTGACAGAGGTTGGCCCCAACAAGGTAAAGGTCATCAAGGTTGTCCGTGAGATCACAGGCCTTGGTCTGAAGGAAGCCAAGGCGGTGGTAGACGGCGCGCCCAAGATGGTGAAAGAGGGCGTAGAAAAGGCTGAGGCTGAGGATATCAAGGCGAAGATCGAGGCTGAAGGCGCTAAGGTTACATTGAAATAATGAAAGACGGGAAAAGGCCGCGCTATGCGGTCTTTTTTCATGTCAGAGGCGCCGCCGCCCTGATAATTGGAAATTTTAACCAAATATTTTCGGTCCTTTTGTGAGAATGTCTGAAAATAAAAAAAGAAAAAAATGGATTTTTAAAATCAATTGCAATTTCATTGCGGAAATGTTAAACTAAATACAGGCCTGTGATCAGGTACTATAAAGAAAGGATGATGTACAATGAAAAAGTTACATGTTG
>CANQQN010000121.1 GCA_947625995.1 uncultured Lachnospiraceae bacterium | reverse complement strand
AACGACGACCCCAAGGTGCTTGTACATAGCAAGATTCAGCCTGCAGTAAAGGATGTTGCTTCCCGCACCGGATTGTGGCTGAAGTCCAATTTGGATGCGGAGTTCTCCGCTGGTTACGATACAAAGGTTTATGAGTCGCTGAAGAACGATTTCCACTTCTCCACCAACCCCGGCGTATTCTATCAGGATTCCGACCCGGCGAACTTTAAGGCGGAGTATAAGCAGCTTCGCGATGATTGGATCGCAAGAGGGAATTCCTTCAGCACATGGCATTACATCACGGCAGTTCTGACAGACGCCGGTATTCAGATGTATTATGACGGCCAGAAGCTGGAAAACAATAAGCGCGACAATCAGGATCGTCTTTCCTTCTACGGTCCCAGATTCTTTGATGGATACTATCAGCGTACACTGGACGGCTTCGCTTCTTACAGGCTGGCTTCCAACGATCAGGGCGCTGTGCCTTTGATCACATACCTGACACAGGCGGATACCAAGGCTTATCTCGGCGTTGCTTATGCGGTTGGTTCTTCTACCACCTATCAGCGCTGCTATACCGGATATTACGATGATATCACCTACTATGGAGGCGCAATGACCGACGAGCAGGTGAAGGCGGCTTACGACGCGGCGGCAACCGCGGCCGGAACGTTAGGCCCGGTTCCCGGAGAGGAAGTATGGCATGAGCCGACAAATGGCGGCGATGTGAATCCTACAGACGGCCCTGTGCCTACTGAGACATCTGCGCCTCCCATTGATGATCCTTTCAAAGATTATAGTGTAACTGCCAACGGCGTTACCGTTTCCGGTAAGGCAGGCTCCATTCCGGTTGGTTCCGAGCTTGTAGTCTCCATTTTGGGCGAGACAGACGCGGCGGCGGATTATACCGCAGCGGACAGCGTGCTTAGCGGCATCAGCGGATTGTCTGTCGGCAAGAGGGTATTGTATGATATCTACTTCCGCAAGGACGGCGAGAGGGTGCAGCCCAGCGAAGCGGTGACAGTGGAGATCACGCCTCCAAGCGGCTATACGGCGGCCAACATCAGCGTGGTGGATATTGACGGAAAGAGCGTTGTCAGTGTATCCGTTACAGGCGGCAAGCTTACATTCCAGACTGCGAAGCTTGGAAAATTTGCCCTTGTAGAGGCAAAGGCCGGTGAGAAGCCTTCAGGCAATCAGGGCACCAAGACCCCGATCAGCGGCAATACAAACAAGACCTCCAACAATACTTCCAAGAGCACATCGTCCGGCTCCACAAAGGCAAGTAAGACCGGTGATGCAGCAAATGTTGTACTTCCGATCCTGCTTCTGGCGGCAGCTTTCGCGGCGCTTGTGATCACACGCAGGAAGAAGATCATGGAGTGATCGACATAATATTTTTCTTATAACATTCCACAAATGATAAAAAAGGGGTGTCCCGTATGGGGCGCCCCTTTTTCTATAGCATTCTTCTTATGATACGGCTTGTATTTGATCATTGCTTGTGATAAAATAATACAAGAATTTCATGTAGAAAGGACGGGCAAAATGAGTCGTTCAACGATAAAAAAGGACCAGATTGCCAAAGGCGTGGTTTATCTGTTTCTGGCGGCGGCCCTGCTGCGCCTGCTACTTGCGGCGGTGTACAGAGGCTACGACCTTGACATGAACTGTTTCATGGGTTGGGCCGACAGGCTGTTTTCTGAGGGAATCCCCTCGTTTTATAAAAGTGAAGGGTTCAGCGATTATCCCCCAGGATATATGTATATTCTATGGGTGCTGGGCGCTGTCCGACATCTTCTGGGACTTGACAACTATTCTGCATTATCCATCGTGCTCACAAAGCTGCCGGCCATGGTCTGCGACCTTGGGGCAGGTTACATGATCTATCTTCTCGCGAAAGAAAGATTTAGCGAGAAGCATGGCATGATCTGCGCGGGATTTTATCTGTTCAGCCCTGCGGTTATCATCAATTCCACCATCTGGGGACAGGTGGACGCGGTGACCACTTTGTTTATGCTGCTTGTTTGTTATTATGTGTACAAGAAGAAGCTGCCCCTTGCGTATGTGTTTTTTGCGTTAGGATTTCTTGTAAAGCCTCAGATGGCCTTTATATTCCCGATTCTTTTGATGGGGATCGTGGATCAGGTATTTCTGGAAGGGTTTTCGCCGAAAAAGTTTTTTGTCAATCTGGGGGCCGGACTTGCTTCCATCGGCGGCATGTTTCTGCTTGCCATGCCCTTTGGCATTTCGGAAGTGATCCCGCAGTATATGGATACGGTTTCGTCTTATCCGAAAGCAACGGTAAACGCTTATAATTTCTGGGCAATGCTGGGTATGAACTGGCATGAGCAGACAGAAAAGATCCTTGGCCTTACCTGCAGCATGTGGGGAACCATTTTCATTGTGCTGATATTTGTGGCGGCGGCGATTATGTGGTTCAAAAGCAAGAAAAACAGTAGCAAGTATTTCTTCCTTGGAGCGTTTATCGTGGTGGGTATCTTTACCCTGTCGGTACGGATGCATGAGCGGTATATGTTTTATGCGCTTGCGCTGTTGATGTGCCTATACGCTGTACGGCCCAGAAAAGAGTTTCTGTTTTCCTATTTGTTTTTGACTGTGGTTCATTTTTTGAACGTAGAGGATGTGTTGTTTCATTATGATCCCGCCAACTTTGATTGGGAAGATCCGGTTTCCGTTGGTATCGGCTTTTTTATGGTGGCGGCATTTGCATATCTCTGCTATCTTGGCTTGAAGTATTATATGAAGGAGGATCTGGCGGAGGTCCGGACGGAAGGCGTGCGGCAGATCGCTGAGACGATCTCCTCTAAGTATAAGCAGGCTGCCTCAAAGGTTCAGGAATCCCCCATCCGCCCATCCGAACCGGTGGCAAAGATCGTAAAATGGGACATTCTGATCATGGTGGCGATCTCCGTTATTTTTGGCGCTGTCAGTCTCCATGATCTGGGAAACCGTCAGGCGCCTGTAAATGGGTGGACTTCCCATACGCCCAATGAAGAACTGGTGTTTGAATTTGAGGAGGGTACCCGGATCTCGGGGATCCACTATTATCTGGGCAACTATCACAAACCGCATTTTACCATACAGTCCGCGCCTTCAAAGACAACGGACGCAGCCGACTGGCAGACCTATGTGGAGGACGCGGAGTTTACCTCCGTATTCAAATGGCAGGAGGTGCAGATGTCCGGCGCTGTCATTGGGGATCCTTTTGTCAAGCTGATTTCCCTTTCATATGACGCCTCCATATGGGAACTGGTATTTCTGGATGAGGACGGCCAGCCGGTACTGCCGGTGAATGCAGACCAGTATGAGGCACTTTTTGATGAGCAGGATCTCTACGAGGCACGCGCGACTTATATGAACAGCACGATCTTCGACGAAATTTACCATGGCCGCACGGCTTACGAGTATATCCATGGCCTTTACAGCTACGAAAATACCCATCCGCCTCTCGGTAAGATCTTGATTGCCGTCGGTATCCTGATCTTTGGTATGAATCCTTTCGGATGGCGTATTATGGGAGCGCTGTTTGGCATTGCCATGCTTCCCTTCATTTATCTGTTCGGGAAGAGAATGTTTAAAAAGACCTGGCTTGCCACAGTGGTGACGATCCTGTTTGCTTTTGACTTTATGCACTTTGTCCAGACCAGAATTGCGACCATTGACGTGTTTATCACCTTTTTCGTGATCTTAATGTACTATTTTATGTACAGATATTCCAGGATGAGCTTTTATGATACGCCCCTTAA
The DNA here is from genome assembly GCA_947625995.1 of uncultured Lachnospiraceae bacterium. Lineage (GTDB taxonomy): Bacteria > Bacillota > Clostridia > Lachnospirales > Lachnospiraceae > CANQUC01. Next base: position 2,104 of record CANQQN010000121.1, on the reverse strand, counting down.
GAAGACGTTTCTGCCTTTGGCGCTCTGCGGGCTTTCCATGGGTCTTGGCGTTGCCAGTAAGTGGACGGGCGTCTATGCGGGTCTGGGCCTTGCGGTTATTTTCTTTTCGGTGCTTTACCGCCGGTATAAGGAGTACGTATACGCAAAAGTGCATCCGAAGGGTTCCACGGAAGGAATTTCCCATCAGAGCATCATCAGGAATTTCCCGGTATACACCAGAAAGACCATACTATTCTGTTGTCTGGTATTTGTGGTGATCCCTGTCTGCATTTATACGTTGTCCTACATTCCTTTTAATGACAATTCCGGCGCGGGCCTGATCACCAGAATGTTGAAAAACCAGCAGACGATGTACAATTACCACAGTACGCTTGTATCGGAGCACGATTTTTCTTCCCGTTGGTATCAGTGGCCCATCATGACAAGGCCCATCTGGTATTACAGCGGTCATGTGTCGGATACGATCTCCGAGGGGATCAGCGCTTTCGGCAATCCGCTCGTATGGTGGGCCGGCATTCCGGCGTTCTTCTATATGGTCTATCTGGCTATTATGAAAAAGGACGGAAAGGCAAGATTTCTGGTCATCGGCTATCTGGCCCAGTATATGCCGTGGTTTTTGGTGTCACGTACTACGTATATTTATCACTATTTCCCAAGCGTGCCGTTTGTGGTATTGATGCTTGGCTATGTGTTCAGCCTGTTCGCAAAGGAAAAGAGGGGGCGCATCGCGGCCGTGTTTGTCTATACCGCTGCTGCGGTGGGATTGTTCATACTGTTTTATCCGGTACTTTCCGGCCACCCCATAGACAAGAATTTTGTGTCTACTTTCCTACGGTGGTTTGACAGTTGGGTATTGGTGACCTAGAAATGAAAAAAATAAAGATGTTTTTTTCCTGTTTCAGTTTTGTTTTGCTCTGTATGGGACGGATCCTGCAGGCGGAGGCGGCGCAGGGCCCCTGCTCGGCTTACGTGGTGAACAATGAGGACGGTACCGTGACGCTCATGGTTGACGTGGACGGCAGTGTGAATTCCTTTGACTATGGCGTAGCCTTTTCTCCTGCGGAGGCCAAGGTGACAGACTTTGGATTTACGGAAGAATTTCTGCACAGCCACGGCAAAAACGGCGGTACCGCGCTGGATCACTATTTTGAAGAGGGAGAGCGGATATCCCCGTCCGCCCGTTATATCGTATTCGGCGGTATGGCCAGTAGGGAAGCGGTCTATCAGGGGGATATGGCTTATGTGACCTTTGCCCTTACTGGGCAGGAGGCAACTGTGGCTGTCATAGAAAGATCCGCGGATTATGACAACGCCGACCAGATTCTGGAGCAGGGTGTCCGGTATGTGCTGCGGACATCTGGGGAAGCGCCTTTGGCGACGGATGGACCAAACAACGGTCATGCAGGGGAAAAGCAGGAGGAAGCCGGTCCGGGATCGGAGACATCCAGCGGCTCTGGATCGAAACAGTCGGCAGGAGACGGCAGTCTTGACCCGGATCAAGAGGACGCCTTCAGGCAACCGGCAGACGCCTCAAGCGCCGGCCTGCAGAGCACGGCAGATGCCGGCGAAAGCAGGTTGAAGGGCAACGGCGGCAGCGTTCGGGCCTCCGGCACGGACACCGCAGACCGGGAGCCTGTGGGTGTGTATCTGCTTCTTTCTGCCCTTGGGGGAATTTTGCTGTTTTCTATCGGGAAAAAACAGGAAAAAGATTTTTGACACCGATCATGTAGAATGCTATAATGCACTTGATTATTTTTAGGAGGGATTCATATGCCTTTGGTTACGACAGAAAATATGCTGCTGGACGCCCAGAAGGGCGGCTATGCGGTAGGCGCGTTCAACGTGGAAAATATGGAGATGGTGCAGGCCGTGGTGGCCGCAGCCGAAGAACTGCAGGCACCGGTGATCATGCAGACAACCCCGTCCACCGTGTCCTACGGGGGGCTGGATTATTATCTTGCAAATGTAAAGGCTGCGGCGATGGGCGCAAGCGTTCCTGTTGCCGTTCATCTGGATCACGGCAACAGCTTTGCGCTTGCCATGCAGGCGCTGCGGACAGGCTATACGTCCATTATGATCGACGGCTCCCACAATGTTTTTGAGG
>CANQQN010000120.1 GCA_947625995.1 uncultured Lachnospiraceae bacterium | reverse complement strand
TCTCCGCCGCGACCTTCGCCACCGCCCGGATATACGAGGGATCCGTACCACAACAGCCGCCTACCGCCGCCGCGCCTGCATCTATCAACTGCTCCATATATTCCGCAAAAGGTTCTTTTTCCATATCGTAGACCGTTTTCCCGTCGGCGCCCAGCTTCGGAAGCCCCGCGTTCGGCTTTGCGATCAGCGGCACCTTTGCCACGGCGGCCATCTTCTCAAGCACCGGCAGCATCTTATCGGGACCGGCACTGCAATTGATTCCCACGGCATCTGCTCCAAGGCTCTGGAGCACTTCCACAGCGGTGACCGGATCTGTACCGTACAGCGTCCTTCCATTTCCGCCAAAGGACATCGTCGCCATCACCGGCAGATCGCAGGCTTCTTTTACGCCGATCAGGGCGGCTCTCATCTCCTGCAGATTCATCATAGTCTCGATCACGATCAGATCAACGCCCGCTTCCACAAGCGTTTCCGCCTGTTCCCGGTAAGCGCCGATCATCTCCGCCGCCGTCAAAAGCCCAAGGGGCGCCGGAAGCTGTCCTGTCATGGTCATGTCGCCTGCCACCCACGCCTGATCTCCTACAGCTTCTTTTGAGATCCGTACCAGCGCGCTGTTCAGTTCCCTGACCTTCCGGGAAAGTCCGTATTCTGACAGCTTGATGCGGTTGGCGCCGAAGGTAGGGGCGTAGACCACCTTGCTTCCTGCCTCCACATATGCCTGCTGCAGCTTTTGTAAAAGTGCCGGATGCTCCGCGATCCAAAGCTCCGGGCAAACGCCGGAAGGCATCCCTTCCCGCTGCAGATTGGAGCCTGTTGCCCCGTCCAGGATCAAAATGTTTTCTCTGATATATTGTGAAAATTCCTGTTTTGTCATAAACACCTCCATGAACTTAGACAGACGCGGGCCTGGCCGCGATCCATTTTGTTCTATTATAAAGTGCTTTATTTGGAAAATCAAGGAGCAGGCGGCTTTTCCAAAAGAATATCCCATTTCAGGCATTGTTTCGGACACTTCCCGAAAGATCATGAAAAGATGAAAAGATCCCCGCCGGTATCAAAAGATTCCGGCAGGGATCTTTATTTGAATCTTATTCCGCCGCTTCCGTAGCCGCCGCTTCTGTTGCGGGAGCCTCGGTAGAAGGCGCATCTACCTCATTTGTCTTGACATTTTCAAGAAGGAACTCTTCCGCTTTTGCGTTGAGCAGACCGTCATAGATATCACCGCTGTTGTTCTTTATGAAATCTGCTTCGCTCTCTTCGCCGTAATTTGCATAATTGGGGCTGTAGCTTAAAACTTCCTGCTCATACTCGTCCTGTGTCACCTGAAGGTTTTCCGCCTTGATCACCGCACGGTACACCATAATGCGCTTGAAGTATTCATCGATCTCTTTTTCAAGCTCCGCTTTGTACTCGTCCAGCGTCTGTCCTTCAAAATACTGGGCGACCAGTTCCTCAGAAGTCATGCCGTACTGATCCGCGTACTGCTCGATGGAACTCATCTCGCTCTCAACCATCTCCTCTTTGTTGAGATCCTCGGACAGGCCCTTGATCTCCGAAGCAGAAACGATCTTTTCCATCAGCGCCGTATAAGTTGTCTGCTCCTGCTGTGAAAGCGCTTCGCTCTCCAGAAGATTTTTGATATGTTCTTTATACGCATCCACGGTTTCAACCTCAGAAATACTCTGCTCCTTAACCCAGTCGTCCGTCAGTTCGGCGGGAATGGTCTCTCCATGCTTATAATTGATGGTAACGGTAAATGTAGCGTCTTTGCCGGCAAGGCTTTCCTCTGTATAATCATCGGGGAACGTCACATTGATATCTGTGGTTTTGCCGATAGTCGCGCCGATGAGCGCGTCCTCAAATCCATCAATGTAACTATTGGAACCGATATTGCAGGTCTGATCCTCTGCGGTTCCGCCGTCAAATTCTTTACCGTCGACTTTCCCCACATAATCAATATTCAGGATATCTCCGTCCGCCACAGTGCCTTCTGTGATGTGCTCCGGTTCGCCTGCGTTCAGCAGTTCCTCCTGAATCCTCTCTTCCACCTGCTCGTCGGTCACTTCTATCTTAGCCACGTCCACTTCTACGCCCTTGTATTCTCCAAGAACAACCAGCTTGTCAATATCCTTCAGAAGCGCTTCTCTGCGTTCATCCATGGGAACAAGGTTTTTCAGCAGTTCCTCCGGGTTCTGCGTCTCGGTGCTCTCCTCGCTTTTCTCACTTCCGTCGGAATCTCCCTTTCCAACTAAATCTGCAACACCGGAACAACCTGTGACGCCCATCATCAGAGCAAGGCTGACCGCAGCAACTGCAAAAAACTTCTTTTTCATGTTTTACCTCTTTCCTTTCCTTCGCCTATCTCTGTTATCGCAAAGGATTTCTCTTATTTCGTACATGTTTCATGCACACAATTAGGATTATATCACAATTTTGAACACTTGAAAAGACCTTCTCAAAATTTCACATATATTTCACGCGCACATGTTACATGAGCGGGGACAAAAGCCTTGAGATCTGTTCTTTGAAGCGGATCCACAGACTGCGCTTGGAATACAGATACTGGGTGACCCTGCTGCTTTTCTGCAGATCCTTTATGAATTCTTCTTCCAGCTTCCGGGTAGTGGCGCTGTCATATATTACCGCATTGACCTCAAAATTCAACCCGAAGCTTCTGAAATCCATGTTGGCCGAGCCCACGGAACTGACCAGACCATCCACCATAATAGCTTTGGTGTGAATGAAGCCGTTGTCGTAGGTGTAGCATTTCGCGCCGGCCTCCAGAAGGTCCTCGATATATGAATAGGTTGCCCAGTAGACAAAGGGGTGGTCCGGCTTGCAGGGGATCATGACCCGCACATCCACGCCGGACATGGCCGCCAGACAGATAGCGTCAAGGATCACATCATCCGGAATGAAATAGGGAGATTGGATATAAATATTATTTTTGGCCTTGTTGATCAGTTTCAGATAGTTGTTGCGGATATTCTGATATTTGGAATCCGGGCCGCTGCTGACAATCTGCATGGCGACATTTCCTTTTGGCGCGGTGTCCGTCCGTGCGAAATACTTCGGAGACGCAAACAAGTTTTCTTTCGCCGCGTAATTCCAGTCAAGCACGAAACGATTCTGCAGGTCCAGCACGGAGGAACCCTGAATACGCAAATGGGTATCGCGCCAATAGCCGAACTTTTCATCCTTTCCAAGATATTCACGGCCGATGTTAAACCCGCCCACATAGGCGACCTCGTTGTCAATGACCACAATCTTTCTGTGATTGCGGTAATTAAGCCGCAGCTGAAATTTTTTCAGAAATGCGGGGAAAAATTCGGCTGTCAGGATACCCTCCTCCCGCAGGCGCTTCCAGTCCTTTTCTCTCATGTGATTGCCGATGCTGCACCCCATACTGTCATAAAGTATACGCACCTCAACCCCCTGCTTTACCTTTTCGGCAAGGGCTTCTTCCAGACGCGCGAACACTTCGTCGGCGCGGATAATATAGTATTGAATATGGATAAAGCTTTTGGCGTTGCGGATATCCTCTATCAGAGCATCCATTTTTTCCTGCCCGTCGGTGAGTACCGTCACCGCGTTATCGTTTAGGTACAGGCAGTTCGCGCTGTGAAGATTGTACAATACCAGATCCGTATATTCTTCCAGTTCCCCGTCCAGTTCGGTAAACTCATGTTTCTCAATGGTCTCCTCCTGATTCAGGATCACGCCGCTGATCTTATCCTCGATGGCTTTTGTCTTAAACATTTTGCTTTTATGCATATTTTGCCCGAGAACCAGATAGAGCACAAAGCCGATACCCGGAAGAAAGATCAGCACAAGCAGCCAAGTCCACACGGATTTTGGATCGCGACGCTGAAAAAATACGATGATAAAAGCCAGTAAGATATTGATAATCAGGATATTATTGGCAATCCAGTGTACGGTTGCCCCGATGCCTTTCCATATCACGTCCAAAGCTGCCCGCCTCCTTTCAAAAATGATGGTTCCGTTCCTCGCTATGACTCCATCTCAACTGTCATCTGCGCTTTCCTTGTTATGATTCCATCTCGACTGTCGTCTCGATGAGGATACTCGTCAAATGCCGGGCAGTGACTCGAAAATCCTTTGGATTTCCGAGTTCGCTTCGCTTGCAGGATATCAGGCAAATCATCTGCCCATGCCAGCACGGCATCTGTTTTCCTGATATCCCGCTCTGCCCTTTGCAGATATTATGATATCTTGAGTCATCTGCGCTTTCCTCGTTATTATACCACATTTTTATCATGAGAAAAAGTAATTTCTGAACGGGGTAATTTTGTCAAACAAAAATCTTCCAGCCGCTTGCACTTTTTTCTATTCAATGGTACAATTACTGACAACTGACTGCGTGACTTGTACGCAAACAAAGACGACTGTAAAGGAGTGAACCAATTGAAAACATTTTTAACCGTACTCGGTATCATTTTAGTGGTTCTGGTCATTCTGCTGGCGGTTCTGTATTTTTTCGGCAGGAAGCTGCAGAGAAAGCAGGCTGAGCAGGAACGCCAGATGGAGGCTATGAAGCAGGTCACCTCCATACTTGTCATAGACAAGGGAAAACGCAAGCTGAAAGAGGCGGGACTGCCGCCCGGCGTACTGGAGCAGACGCCCAAATATATGCGCGGCGTCAAATTTCCGATTGTAAAAGCAAAGATCGGCCCCCGCATCATCAATCTCATCTGTGAACCCAAGGTATACGACGTCATTCCCATCAAGGCGACGGTGAAGGCAACCATCAGCGGCATCTACATCACAGATGTACGGCCTGAACGGGGCGGCAGCCTGTTGACCCCTCCCAAAAAGAAGGGTCTGCTGCAAAAGCTTAGAAAGAAAGCTGAAAAAGCAACTGAAAAGGCAACTAAATAGCAAAGGAATCGGTGGTTCTCCCGCCGATTCCTTTTTTATTCCTCCATATAGGTTATATGCACTTTCAACGTGCATTCCAGTTTGTGGATCTCATTCATGGTAAGGCCGTATTCCAGCCTGAGTATGATCCCGTCCTCCTGCATTTCTATATCCACATCTTTTGCATGCAATTCCACAAAAACATCTCCGTAAGGGGTCCGGTACAGCGTGCGGCTGCGTCTGCCCTTTTCAAAGACCATGAGTATCTGAACCTCACCGTCCTTGTTCAGTTCCACCTTGCCGTCAAAAAAGGTCAGACAGTTTACCGTGATCTGTTCCGTCTCGCTGAGCTGTTCCTCATAGACGACCTGATGCACGCCCTCGTCCATGGTATACGTCCCCGTGGTGATCAGTTCCGGCGAAGGAGCCGTCTCGCCATCCATGACCTGCATGCCCTGTATCTTTACTAAAACCTTCCTTGTCATGATCTCACCGTTTTCTTTTGCGCTTTCACCGGACAATCCCAAAGATCAGTATTCTTCAATCCGGATCTGCTTTGTCTCTCCTACGTCGCAGGGCAGGATCGTCGTGGCAAACTCCCGGAATCTTATGGGGTCGTCGCTGACAAAAAAGCGATACTTTTCAAAATCAGGCTCGCCCTCAAAAGCCAGTCCCTCTTTGTCAAGCAGCTTCTTTAGCTCTATAGCCGTCTCGTAGGCCGGATTCACCAGTACGACCGATTCTCCCATTACCTTTCCAACCGTAGACCGGAGCAGCGGATAATGGGTACAGCCCAGTATCAGCGTATCGATCCCCAGATCCTGCAGTTCCTTTAAATATCTGCGGGCAACCTCCTCTGTCACAGGATCCTTCAGCCATTGTTCTTCCACAAGGGGCACAAACAGCGGGCAGGCCTTCCCGAACACCTGATGAGAAGGATGGCTCTCCCGGATCACCTTGGTATACAACTGGCTATGTATGGTGCCTTCGGTACCGATCACCCCGATCTTCCCGT
>CANQQN010000119.1 GCA_947625995.1 uncultured Lachnospiraceae bacterium | reverse complement strand
TTCTTTCTCTTTGAAATCTTTCAGGGTTGTTTTACTGTTCAGTTATCAAGGTGCTCCTGCCGCCTGCGGGGCCTCCCGCCGTCGGCAACTTCCACAGATTAACACATCTTTTCCCTGTTGTCAACAACTTTTTTGACTTTTTTGAAAATGCCGTCAACCCGTCACGGAAGCAACACATTCTGTTTGCATCGCTTCTCAATGAATCACCGCCGCAAATGCGACGGTGATGTTATTATATAATGTGATTTTTCAAATGTCAACGGTGTTTTTTCAATATTTTAATGAAAAATCAGCGTCAAAAGATTGTAATTATACAAATATGACAAAAACTGACTTCCTGCAATCATCTTCATGCAGGTTTGCCCGAAAGAGGTCTGCAAGATACAGGTAAGAAAAATGAAAAACACCCACACTGCCAGAAGTCCCTCCAATATTCCGAATGCAAGTCCTGCGATCTGGTTGGCTCCGTGAATCACCGGAAGCTTCGTGGCAACGTTCAGTACCCGGAACACTACCCACAGTATGATCCTGATCACCACAAGCACGATCATAAAACTGATGGCCGACACCACCAGTTCCGCGATCCCGTCAGCCACCGCAGCCTGCACGCTGTCCACCTGTTCCCTCAACGCATTTTTTGCTATGGACTCTTTCAGGCTGTCCGGAAGATGCTGCTCTCTGATCAATGCTTCGATATCCGTCTCCTTAATCTCCAATACCTCCGGGCCGACGGCCTGCATTTCCTGTTTTTTGTCGATGAATTCCTGACATTTATTGCTGACGGCCTCGTAAAGCCCGGTATTGTCCTTCAGGTATGTATTTAAATAGGGAGTCAGTACACCGGACAATATAATAGAAACAATAAGAGATCCCACCGAAAAAACGATCTTTACGATTCCCTTTTTGTACCCATATACGGCAAAGCAGATCACGATCACTGCCACTGCCAGAAATAACCAGTTCATCTTTTTCCCATCCTATAGCTTTAGTTTTACGGTTTCTGTTTTGTTTGCCTTCACCAGCATAAACCGGTTTGGCGATAGCGCGATAATATCGGACACCACCCCTGTCAGCGGGCAGGGTGCCAGTTTCAACCTTCCGTTGATGCCGTAAATACACCATTCCTTGTCATTGTACATGATAATACGGTCACCGTAAATCTTAATAGTCTGATAATCAAAATCAAACTCCCGGGAAAGCACCTTCTTGCCAGACTTATTGTAAACATCCATCCGCATCCCGTCTCCGGACTCAAATACCATGCCCGCATAGGATTCATCATAAAAAATGCTCCGAATCTCTTCCTCGGTTTTGATCTCGGCGCTGACCTCCGGTCTCTGTGTGCCGTCAAAAATCGTCAGTTGGCTGTCGCCAAAGGCAAAGGCCGTCTTGGAATCCGCATAATATACTGTGGGCACCACCATATTTTCATAGGTCTGACTGCTGACAATATTGTCGATCTCCGCGGCGCCAATGCTGGAGAAGCTGTAAAATGTCACATTGCTTTTGGTAACGCCGTTTTCGACCAACAGATAGCTGACCGCCAGCTTTAACCCATCGTCGGAAAGGGATATATCAAGGGGATATCCGCTTTTTTGAAATATGGATTTTCCTTCGGCGATCAGATTTCCTTCCGTATCATAATACTGCAGATAATGCTCGCCATCTTTTTCCAGCAAAAGTACCAGTGTTCCCTTCTCGGAAATCTGAACCTTCTTGATAGGCATGGTGACCTCGAAGCTTGTCTTTTTCCCCTCAAGCCCGAAAATATATACCTGCCTGCCACTTTGCTCCACGATCACCGCAAATCTACCGCAGACATCGATGATGGGATTCTGCATTTCATAGGTTTCATTCCAGATCGCCTTTTTCTGATCCTGATAGAAGGTGGCTCCGTCTTTGGAATATCTGAGCACTTTTCCGTAAAGCTGCGCATAATGTACGCTGGTACCGGCGGTCCGGTCATCGGTTGCGATCACTTTATAGGAAGAATAGGTGATCACATATTTTATGGCTCCATACAAGACCGCAATCAATACGACTGCCACCACAAGATATAAGATCCTAGCCAGCATCCTACGTCTGTGAGCCGCTATCTTCCGCTGATAATTACTTTGATTGGGGTTGTCCGATCTTTTCTCGCTCACCATTTTCCTCCTTTGTATCTACTCAAAAGCGGCACCTCAAATCCTTTGGATTTTCGGTGTTCGTTGCACTTGTTGGCTTTTCCACTTCACTCGCGAACCCGCGCTTCCAGCGCTTGCCCGTCTGCTTTGCAGACTGTTCGCTCGTTACTTGGGAACACCCATAAGCGGCACCTCAAATCCTTTGGATTTTCGGTGTTCGTTGCACTCACTCATGCCAGAAAAAGGGTATCCGGCTGCCAGCAGCCATACCCTTTTTTCGGCATGGTTCGCCGCTTATGCGTTCATTATACCACATTTTTTCTTATGGGAGTATTATTTTTTCACCAACTATCAATTCATTTGCATCTAACCCTTGATTGAGTTGTAATATCTCGTCTATCTTGTCTGTATTCTGGTATATTTTCCGGCAGATCCCGGCCAGAGTGTCCCCCTGCTGAATGGTGTACATCTGTGCCGTAGCAGAACCTTCTGCAGGCACCGTATCGGCAGGCCTTCCCGCAGACTGCGGGGCCGCATTCTCACTTTGACCTGCATTTTCGGTAGCAGCCGGTTTTGGAGTATCTGTATTGATGGGTGTATCACCGGTGCCTGCGCTTTCCTGCCCTTGCTCTCCTTTGGGCTGCTGTCCGTCTGTGGTCTGTCCGGCCTCCTGTTTGTCGCCATCACCGGACAAGGAAGTAGCAATGGCTTCGATGGCCTCCTGCATCTCATACATTTTTTCATAATTGTTGATCAGCGTAATACCGATCACCAGCACGACGATAGCCAGCACAGTGCTCGCGCCATACAAAAATGTGGTCAGTTTTGAGGACGGCATTTTTAAAAAAGAATCCGCGATCTCGTTCTCTACATAATCATCTACAAAATCCTCTTCTTTTTCCAAATTTTTTTCTTTTGGCCTGTCTTTTGTCCTATTCTCAACCGTCCACGTTTTTCGGACAATCTTATCCTCCTCTGTTTTTTCTTTGCAGTTCTGCATATAATTCTTCATTTCTTCATTGCGCTGATAATAAATATAATATCCGCTTTGTTTTATCAGGCGGCTCTGCTCCCAGAGGTAAAAAATCTCCTCCGATTCCGTCGGATCCTCCAGCAGAAAGAGGCGGCAGTTCTGTCCCAGCGTGGCGCCGTATTTTCCGATCATATCGTATGCCGGCAGATACCAGCCCAGAAGCGCGGCCTCCGGAAAATAGCTTTCTGCATCTTCATACAATCTGGGGAATGCCTGCGGCGCAAACTCCAGAGATTCTCCTTTCACAAAAATACCTTCCGGCAACAATGCGCCGTTTACAAACAGGTAGGTGGAACCATCCATTTTTGATTCTTTTCCAAGTAAAGCCACGATTCCCGGATCACTTTTCTGCATCTGCCGGTTCAGAAAATTCATGACACAATCTTCTACATATATCTTTGTGTTTCCGACTATGTTGCCGATTTGTCGAATGTTCTTTAAAGCCGCAAGTGTTTCTTCCGCCTGCGTTTTTGGTTTTCTTGTCTCTCCACTGTAAATCACTTCAATCATGGACAGTCACCTCGCCTAATATATTGTGAAGATTATCCTATCACAAATGATCCGCGGGTTTTGCCAATTGCTGGCGAGAAGTTTTCAGAAATTTCCGACAGAAAACACTTTGTATTCGGCAGGAACTCTCTCCGAACTTTTCAGCCATGCAAAAAACGTCATGCAGAAGACATCTTCTTTTGATTCATTTTGTCTACTCTGCATAAACCCATTTCAAATTGGATATAATCCAAATGAAGGTACCTTTTCTTATTATACAAGGGACCTGTTTTTGGAAAGGAGCTGGCCGAAAGATGAATTGCCGCACCCATTACTTTAACAGCCGTACACCAAAAGCGGCACTGAAAATGAGCACCGCACTTTCTTCCTATCTTAAAAAACAAAAGCCTGCCCCCAACGCTCTGGTGCTTCTGTGTATCGGAACGGACCGTGTGACAGGCGACAGTCTTGGGCCACTCATCGGCTACAAGCTGTCTAAGCAAAATATTGCAAATATACACGTTTACGGAACATTACAGCATCCGGTCCACGCTCTGAATTTGGAAACCGTACTGGCTGAGATAAAAAAAGAACATCCACTGCTGCCTGTGGTGGCAGTGGATGCCTCTTTAGGACATGAATCAGACCTTGAATGTATCACAGTAACCCCCGGCTCTATCCGGCCCGGCATCGGCGTAGACAAAAACCTACGCGCTGTTGGGGATATCTCCATTACCGGCGTGGTGAGCACCGTCTCTCCCTACGCCCAGATCCAGCTTCAGACCACACGGCTGCACACAGTGATGCATCTGGCGGATATTATCTGTGACGGGATCACGGCGGCAGCAGCAACGCTGGCACCGGTTTGATCTATTATCTTCCATCCAAAATACGAACTCATTTTAAAAATTTTGTGTTTTGCACTGTTATACTGCTGTAATATCTTCCATAAGGCGATCAAAATCACTTTGATATGCCTTATCTTGTAAAACGCGGAATTTTTCATACTCATTTTCCGCAAATGCTTTGGCGATCTCTGCAGTAACTTTACCTTTATCGTGCAAAACATCTTCTTCATTAAATTGGAGAAACGCATCCAAACGACTAACCCAGTCTTTCATATACATAACATTTCCTCTTCGGGCCTGTCTTTCCGCATAATCCAAATACATTGTCACGATTTCATTTAAATCTGCTATTTCTGTTTCACTTAAATAATTTTTCGCAATCGAAACATCCGACCTGCGGATACGCCCTTGCGGAGCGTTTTTCCACGTGGTCAACCCCATATTCGGCTTAGTGCTGTCAGCCCTCTCACGGACAATCTCCGCCGCTGTCTGGTGGGTAACCGCATAATGAAGTTTGTTTTGTACCGTTGCAAAAAAGTATTCCGGTTCCCGCAAGCGTACGTCATCCATTACGTAGCCCTTTATGATGAAATCCTTTAACACACGGTTTGCCCAAATACGGAAAAGCGTCGCTTTTTTTGAATTTATGCGGTAACCGACAGCAATAATAGCATCCAGACTATAGTAGTTTATATTGTATCTTTTACCATCTGCCGCAGTTGTTTCCATTTTGGAAACAACTGATTCTTGGGATAACTCTCCAGAATCAAAGATATTTTTGAGATGCTTTGAAACGGCAGCCTTTTGTACCTCAAACAGATCCGCTATTTTTGATTGCGAAAGCCACAGGTTTTCCTGATACAAAAGAATCTCAATACGAACATCTCCATTATCCGTTTTATAAAACAAAATTTCCCGCATTTCATAAGGAGTGAGACTTTTTCCTCCGGTCATTATCGTTTACCTCTCTGTTTTTTTGTGCTTTGCACTTCTCTTACAGCACTTTTTACTGATCCCAAGACAAATTCTTTTCAGTGATATTACGCTTTATATTATATTTATATATTAAAATACATATTATAAATTGTCAATATATTTTATGTTGTTATTTTGCAAAACACCCCCATCCGCGAAACTCCTTTCGCCAGACAGGGGTGTATTTTTAACTGTTATATTGTCAGATCATGCACTCTGTAAATTTCCGCTCAAACAGCAGACCCAATGTATAGGTTTTCACTCATACAAGGCATATCATCTGCCGCGACTTTCTTCTCACAGCCCCTTCACCGTCTTCACCACATTATCCACGGTAAAGCCGAACTTCTTGAACAGCACGCTGTAGGGCGCGCTGGCGCCAAATCCCTTCATGGTGATGTAAGCGCCGTCAAGGCCTACATACTTGCCCCA
>CANQQN010000118.1 GCA_947625995.1 uncultured Lachnospiraceae bacterium | reverse complement strand
TCGAGAAGCCGCAGATAGCGGTGTTTTCCCTGCCTGCCTCGAACTGGGGCTTGATCAGGCACACCATCTGTCCTTTTTCCTGCAAGAGTTCATACACCGGGGGAAATACATGGGCCAGAGAAATGAAAGAGACGTCCACGGAGGTAAAATCAACAGGCTCTCCTATATCCTCCGGCTTCACATAGCGGATATTGGTCTTTTCCATGCAGACCACCCGTTCATCATTGCGCAACTTCCACGCCAGCTGCCCGTGACCCACGTCCACAGCATACACTCTGACCGCGCCGTTTTGCAGCATACAGTCCGTGAAGCCTCCGGTCGATGCGCCAACATCCATACAGATCTTTCCTTCCAGAGACAGGTCAAACCGCTCCATGGCCTTTTCCAGCTTCAGACCGCCCCGGCTTACATATTTTAAGGCTTTGCCTTTGATCTCTATGTGGGCCTTTTCGTCAACAGGCGCGCCGGCCTTGTCCTCCCGCTGTCCGTTTACAAATACGCTGCCCGCCATGATCACTGCCTTTGCTTTTTCTCTGGACTCTGCCAGTCCACGATTTACAAGCAACAGATCCAGCCGTTCCTTCATATCGTTCTCCATTCCGAAGCGTTTGCGCGGCATAGGGCGCAGAAAAAGCTCCGCTTTCTTAAATGCTTCCGCCAAAAATCATAATCGTTTTCGTATCCGTTCTGTTACGCTTTTTGCGTCCATGCCAAGCTCCCTGTACAGCACGTCCGGCTTGCCGTGTTCCACAAATGCGTCGGGAATGGCCACAATCTCTGTAGGCACTGATATACCCGCCTGATCCAGCATATTCCGGAACCGTTCTCCAAACCCGCCTGCAGCCGCGTTGTCCTCCATAGTCACGAACAGCCGATGGTTCTTTGCAAGCTCCACAAACAATGTCTCATCCATGGGCTTTACAAAGCGCACGTTCACCACTGTGCAGGGGATTCCTTTGGCATTTAACGCCTTTTTCACCTGCAGGGCCACTGGCACCATGCTTCCCACCGCCAGAAGAGCAACCTCCTTTTCCAGATAGAGCACTTCGCTTTTGCCGTATTCTACCGGCGCCCGGAAATCCTGCAGGCCGTCATAAGCTGTTCCTCTGGGATAACGGATCGCAATGGGGCCGTCAAACGCCACCGCGTATTTCAACATGTCGTGCAGTTCCCACTTATTTTTGGGGGCAAGCACGGTCATTTCGGGGATCATGGACAGATAAGACAGATCAAAAACACCCTGATGGGTCTCCCCGTCCTGACCTACGATACCGGCCCGGTCAATGGCAAACACAACCGGAAGCCGCTGCATACACACATCATGAATGATCTGGTCATACCCTCTTTGTAGAAAAGAGGAATACACCGCAAACACCGGGCGCAGGCCCTCCGCGGCCAATGCCGCACAGAAAGTCACCGCATGTTCCTCCGCAATGCCAACGTCGCAGAATCGTTCCGGATATTTCATGGCAAAGCCGGAAAGCCCGGTGCCGTCAGGCATGGCGGCGGTCACTGCGACGATCTTTTCATTGGACGCCCCCAGCCGCTTCATGGAAGCGCCGAACACATCCGTATAATCCGCCTTTTCTTTTTTTACCTTGGGACTGCCTGTCTTTACGTCAAAGGGACCTGTACCGTGAAATCTTCTGGGATGCCGCTGGGCGGGCTGATACCCTCTGCCTTTTTCCGTCAATACATGGATGATCACACTGTGATCCAGCTTTTTGGCCTGTTCAAATACATGAATCATCTGCTCAATATTGTGGCCGTCTATGGGCCCCAGATAAGTGATCCCCATATTCTCAAAAAGCTTGCCGGACACAAGCATCTGTTTAATAGAATTTTTGGTGCTGCGCAGCCGGTTGGCGATCCTTTCCCCCAGATCACTTTTATTCAGTCTGCTCTCAATGCCTGTTTTCAGATTGATATACGGTTCTGCCGTCCGTATATTGTTCAGCAGCGTGGAGATCCCGCCGATATTTTCCGCAATGGACATTTTATTATCGTTCAAAACCATCGTGAAATTGGATTTTAAAGACGATGCGTTGTTCATGGCCTCATAAGCCATTCCGCCGGTAAGGGAGCCGTCTCCGATCACAGATACCACCGAATAATCCTCTTTCAGGATCTCCCGTGCCTTTACAAAACCGATCCCTGCGGAAAGGGACGTGGAACTGTGGCCTGTATTAAAGCAATCGCAGGTGCTCTCTTTCCGCTTGGGAAAACCGCTGATCCCTCCGAACTGCCGCAACGTGGCGAATTCATCCTTCCTGCCCGTCAGTATTTTGTGGGTGTAGGATTGGTGCCCCACATCCCAGATCAGCTTGTCCTTTGGCAGGTCATACACATAGTGCAGGGCAATGGTAAGCTCCACGGCGCCGAGATTGGACGCAAGATGCCCGCCGGTCTCACTGATGCTTTCTATTAAAAAATCCCGGATCTCATCTGCCAGATAGTGCAGTTGATCCTTGGGTATCGCTTTTATATCGTTTTCTTTTCTGATCGTTTCTAATAACATCATTCACCTATTGTCTGTTCTGTCATAATCCGTCCGCCCGTGACCAACAGGTTATTTTTTTCTGTTGATCAGTGACAGGACAAGCTCTTCAAGAAAAAGATTTCTGTGTTCAAAGGTCTGCAGTATTTCCATTGCCTGTCGGGATAGCGTATCCACGTCCTTCGCCGCCTGCGACAGGCCGTACATGGTCACATATGTGGGCTTGTTGTTTTTCTCATCGCTATGCACCGGCTTGCCCAAAACCGCCACGCTGCCTGTCACATCCAATATATCGTCCTGTATCTGAAACGCTCTGCCGATCTTTGACGCCGCCTGTTCGATCTTCTCAACGTCCTTCTCCGGCGCGCCCGCCAAAACCGCGCCGATCATCATGGAAGCTTCAATGAGCGCGCTTGTTTTCAACTCAAAAATAAAATCCAACAGGTCTTCTCCGATCTGCCTGTCTGCCGCTTCAATATCCGCAGTCTGTCCGCCGATCATCCCATAGATGCCTGCTTTCTTTCCAAGGATCTCCAGCGCCTTCGCGATACGCCGGTAACCGGCGTTTATCTCTGAAAGCCCTTTCTGCCCGTTTTCTTCCTCCACAGAGGAGAAAGCGGTACAGGCAGTCTCAAAGGCATAATTCAGCAATCCGTCCCCCGCAAGGATACCCATGGCCTCCCCGTACGCCGCATGGGTGGTCTTTTTGCCTCTCCGGTACTCGTCATTGTCCATGGCGGGCAGATCGTCGTGAACCAGAGAATAGGTGTGTATCATCTCAATGGCTGCCATAAAAGGTTCTATGACCTTATCTGTTCCCCCAAACATCCGGAAGCTTTCCAGCATCAGCATAGGGCGTAACCGCTTACCGCCTGCGAGCACGCTGTAATTCATTGCCTCGATAACTGTTTTCTGCTCTCCGGTCTCCTTGGGCAGATATCTTTTCAGGATTGCCTCGATCAGTTCCAGCCTTTTACTCTGTTCCACCAAAAAATTCATGAAGTTCCCCCTCTTTGTCAAGCTCCAGCATCTTCTTTTCTACCCGGTCGATCTTCGCAGTTCCGTCCTTTAAAAGCGTCATGCCCTCTTTATACAATTCAAAGGACTGCTCCAACGTGGTTTCACTCTCTCCCAGCGTTTCTAAGACCCTGTCAAGTTCCGCCAGTATTTGCTCCATAGACTTTTCTTTTTCCGCCTGCGCGCCGTCTGCGCTTGCATTTTCCGCAAGGCCTGATGATCCTGTCCCATTCACGTTTTTTTCTTCATTCATGATCCACAGATTCCTCCCCGTCGTTTCTGTATTTCTCCGTGACCTGCGCCTTGATCCTGCCGTCGGACATCTGCACGGTAATGCTGTCCCCCACCGCCAGATCCGCTGTACTTTTCAGGGCTTTTCCGCTGCTGTCCGTCACATAGCCGTATCCGCCGCGAAGCTTCTGAAGCGGGGAAAGACCGTGCAGCTTTTCCGCAAGAAGCGCCAATCTGTGCCGGTACTTTAAGATCTTGTCCGCCATAAGGGATTCCAGCTTGGTCTGCGCGTCTGCCAGCCGCTGCTGTTTCTCTCTGAGTTGGTTTTCCGGACTGACATTTTCCAGCCTGTATTGATAATTCAGAATATATTGCCTGTATTCCTGAAGGATTTTCTCCATCCGGCGGCTGATACGCGCCCTGCAGTCTGCCAGATGCGCCTCCGTCTGGCGGTAGTCATACACTGCCAATTCTGCCGCCGCGCTGGGCGTCGGCGCCCGCAGGTCCGCCACAAGGTCCGCGATGGTAGTGTCTATCTCATGTCCCACCGCTGAAATGATCGGCGTAGAACAATTGAAGATGGCCCTTGCCACCGTCTCCTCATTAAATGCCCACAGATTCTCCACAGAACCGCCGCCGCGGCCTACGATCATCGTATCCACGCCGTAAGCGTCCAAAATACGGATGCCCTCCGCAATGCTCTCCGCCGCGCCTTCTCCCTGAACCAGAACCGGATAGAGTATCATCTGCACATAGGGATTGCGCCGTCTGGTAATATTCATAATGTCTTTCACCGCGGCGCCGGTTGATGCGGTCACAATGCCAAGGGTACGGATATATTTGGGAATGGGACGCTTGTACTCCTGAGAGAACATGCCCATTTCCTCCAGTTCCCGCTTCAGCCGCTCAAACCTCTGGTATAATTCTCCTTGTCCCTGAAGGGCGATCTGCTTCGCGTAAAGCCGGTATTTCCCATCACGCTCATATACGTCAATACTGCCGCTTACCACTACTTTGTCCCCGTTTTTCATGGAGAAAGAAAGGCCACCCCTGTTGCGGACAAACATAACGCTTTCAAGCGTACCGGAATCATCCTTCAGCGTAAAGTAAATATGCCCTTTGGGATGATACTTACAGTTGGAAACCTCGCCCTTCACCGACACACGGGACAGAAGATAATCCTGCGTAAACATATTCTTAATATAGGTGTTGATTTGTCCTACAGAAAAAACGCTCTGACTTCCCGCCAACGACAGATGCTCCTTTAACTATAAATTATTACCATTTTATACTAAAACAACCTTACTGGCAAGAGGTGCTTGCCGTAACTTTAAAAAGAACCGGGATACAAGGTATCTTCGGTTCTCTTTTCCGTAGTCGTGTAACACTGCCGCCGGACGTTACATCCGGTCCGCCCCATGTCACGCAAACTTAGCCAATACTCCGTTTACAAACGCCGACGCCTGCTCGCCTGCGAACACTTTAGAAAGCTCCACTGCCTGATCGATGGCCACTCCCTTGGGAATATCCTCGTCGTACAGGAGTTCATAAACAGCAAGCCGCAGGATCGTCAATTCCACTTTCCCGATGCGGTCCGTCTTCCATCCGGACGACTTGCTGTCAATGGACTTGTCAATATCCGGCAGCTTTTCCAATATATCCGTGGTCTTTAACCGGATGTATGCCTCGTCCTCCTCAGATAACGGCATAAGCTCTTCCAGATAAAGTCCTAACTGTTCCGGCATTTCTTCCCGAGAATAAAACTCGGCCTGAAACAACGCCTTAAAAATATGCTCCCTCAACTTACTGCGTGTCATACTTTCCTCCAAAAACCGATTTGTTACCGTTCGCTCCGCCACCGGCGCAGCAACGCCTATTCTTCTGTCTTCATATCCACGCTTGCAATCCGCACGTTTACGTCGGAAACCGGCAGCCCGGTCATATTTTCAATGGCATATTTCACCTTGCTCTGCACCTTCTCGGACGTCTCCGGAATGTTGTAGCCATATTCCAGATTCAACGACAGGGCAACCTTCACTGTTTCCCCTACGTCGATCTTAACGCCTTTGGACAGATTCTTCATGCCCAGCTTGCTGATCACTTCGTTTGTAATATTTCCTGCCATAGACGCCACGCCCTCAACCTCGGTGGCCGCAAGGCCGGCGATGATCGCCACCACCTCGTCCGCGATCTGCACTTCGCCAAGGTTGGTGTTTGCTTCGATCTTATGGGTACTTCTCTCCGTTTCCTTTGCCATGAAAATCCCTCCTG
>CANQQN010000117.1 GCA_947625995.1 uncultured Lachnospiraceae bacterium | reverse complement strand
ACAAGGCGGTGGATAACGACATTCCCAGACAGCAGAAGATTCTTGGCCGTACTCCTATGAAAAAATACGGCGACCCGGAGGACATTGGCTGGGCGGCGGTTTATCTCTGCTCCGACGCGGCGAAATTCGTGACCGGCATGGTGCTTCCGGTGGACGGCGGCGCAGTGTCGGGATTTTGACCGGAGAGGAAGAGAAGGACAGGCAGAAAAGGACAGGATATCCGGCAGGGGACGCCGGAAGCTTGACAAATGTTTCCATGCCTGAGAATTT
This sequence comes from uncultured Lachnospiraceae bacterium, assembly GCA_947625995.1. Taxonomy (GTDB): domain Bacteria; phylum Bacillota; class Clostridia; order Lachnospirales; family Lachnospiraceae; genus CANQUC01. The sequence continues at coordinate 5,765 of CANQQN010000117.1, read as the reverse complement.
GAAATGGAGGAGAAAGGATGTTTCATGAAGATCTGTTTTTGACCAACGAGACCGGAAAGCGGTTGTTTCACGAATACGCAAAAAACCTGCCCATCATCGATTACCACTGCCATCTGCAGCCAAAGGATATCTATGAAAACAAGGTGTTTGAAGATCTCGGTGAAATGTGGCTGTCCGGCGATCACTATAAATGGCGGGTGATGCGGACCTTTGGCATTGAAGAAAAGTATATTACTGGTAAGGAAACTTCTTATTATGAGAAGTATATGAAGTTTGCGGAGATTATGCCCCAGCTTGCAGGCAACCCCATTTATATTTGGTGCGCACTGGAACTGAAGCGGTTTTTCGGAATCGATGAGCCCCTCTGCAAAGAAAACGCGGAGGAGATCTACAACAGGACGAAGGCTATGATTAGGGAGCGGCAGATGACGCCCCTGTGGTGCATGGAGCACTGCAACGTGGAGCTTGTGAGCACCACCGAGGACCCGATCGATACGCTGGAGTACCATAAAAAGCTCCGCGAGGAGAAAAAGACGGATGTGAAGATCATTTCGGCGTTCCGCCCCGACAAAGCGCTGTATATTGAAAAACCTGCATTTCAGGCGTATATTCCTGCCCTTGCGCAGACGGCGGGAATGCAGGTGGAGACCTTTGACCAGATGATGGAGGCGCTGGAAGCACGCCTGCTGTATTTTAAGGAGATCGGCACCAATGTCAGCGACAGCGGCATCGAGGAACTGTACTGGGAAGACTATACGGAGGCCGAGATCGATATTATTTTCTCGAAGGGGATTGAGGGAAAGAAGCTGACCAGACAGGAGATCGATAAATACCGTTCTTGTTTTGTAGTGCGTATGGGCCAGCTTTATGCTAAGCATGGATATGTGATGCAATTGCATATTGGCACTTATCAGGGCGCCAACAAGAGCCGGGAAGCCTCTGTGGGCGCCGCTTGCGGATTCGACTGTCTGGATGACAGCACGCCTGTGAAGAGTGTGGGAGAGGTGCTTGACCGGTTGACGAAGCTGGGGCAACTGCCGAAAACGATCCTCTATCCGCTGGACGGCATGAAGATCGAGGCATGGGCAGTGCTGGCGGCAGGATTCTGTGAGGGGCCTGTGCGGGCAAAGGTGCAGCTGGGCGCGCCATGGTGGTTTAATGATCATGTATATGGGATCAAGCGCCAGTTTGAAGCCTGCGCCAATCTGTATCCGGTGGCGCTGTCGGTGGGGATGTTGACGGATTCCCGCAGCTTTTTGAGTTATCCAAGATTTGAACTGTACCGACGGGTGCTGTGCGATTATCTGGGCGAGCTTGTGGAGCGCCACGAATATTTTTCAGGGGAAGAAGAACTGAAAAAGATTGTGGAGAATGTGTGCTATTATAACGCGAAGGAATTCTTTGAACTGTAGAAGTGAACGCGTATAGACGATGACTGTTGACGGCCCGGTTTCGGGCGCTTCGGGAACAGGCGGACAAAGGCCTGTTCCTTTTTTCTTATGGAAAAATCCCATTGTTATTCTCATGGAAACAAGTTGCCGTGCAAAAGCGCATCCGATCTGAAAGAGCTAAATAATAGATACAATATGAAAAATACAAATACAAAAAAATAAATTATAAAATATTTTTAAGCGCTATTGCATTTTCCTGTCAGATATTGTATAATTTTGGCAAATACAAAAGAATATGATCTTATACGAAAGATGATCCTATAAAAATAAGAAGGCTGGCAGTCAAAGATCGCGCCGCAGCTTTCTTATGGTGCAGAGGGATCATTTTTTATGCAATAGGAAAATGCGCGAGCCAAGTGAATGGATGGCGAAGTGTCGCCGTCGGGCGACACTTTTTACTTCATAATTTATTAGGCAAGGCCAAGAAGGAGAAATGTATGAAAAACGAATTGGCAGGTGACCTGTGCGCGGCAGACATTCACATTCAGTATGATGCGCAGGTTAAAAAAGTGCTGGGAAACAAGATTATTCTTGCATGGATCCTGCACCATACGGTGGAAGCATTTTCGCAATTGCCGCCGGAAGAGATCGTGCCATATATTGAGGGAGAACCGCAGATCGGCATGGCGCCGGTACGGGGAATCCATGAAAAGATTGCAGGCATGACCAATGAATCCATAGAACCGGGGGAAGGAAAAATAACTTATGATATCCGGTTCTGGGCGACGCTGCCGGGCCGGAAGGATCTGGAAAAAGTGATCATCAATGTGGAAGCGCAGAAAAGCTTTTATCCGGGATATGCTATTGAATCGAGAGGGGTGTTTTACTGCGCGCGGATGATCTCGTCTCAACTGGGAACGGAGTTTGAGGAGCCGGACTATGACGGGTTGAGAAAGGTGTATTCTATTTGGTTGTGCATGAACGCGCCGAAGTACATCGGCAATGCTATTGCAGCATACAAGTTTTACAAGTACGATATTGAGCCCGGACTGTCTGACCGGCGGCATGCATATGACAAATTGGAAGTGATCGTGATCAGCCTCAATGAAGGGGTGGAGAGCAGGAACGAACTAAGCGGTATGTTGAATGCGTTGTTGTCACCCAAATTGCCGGTAAAGGAAAAGAAAAAAAGGCTTGAGGAAACGTATGGGATATCTATGCAGCGGAAGCTGGAAGAGGAGGTGCAGGTCATGTGTAATCTGTCAGAATGGGTGGCTGAATTGGGTCGCAGCGAAGGGATTGAATTAGGCCGCAATGAAGGAATGCATCAGGAAAGAGAGCGGATTGCTTGGAAGATGCTTTCCAAAGGGAATTATTCAGATGAAGAGATCATGATGCTTTCAGAAATCAGTGAAGAGCATCTGGAACAGTTAAAAGCGGTCTTGATCTGAAGAAATAGAAAACTATAAAAAGAGGAATCCCGCCAAATGGCAATTAAAAAAGGAACAAGGCGACTCCCGCCTGTTCCTTTTTTAAATAGTAAAAATTTACCCTTCCATGAATCTGGATAAAAACTGTTTTGTCCGTTCTTCCCGTGTATTTCCGAATAATTCCTCCGGCGTGCCCTGTTCCAGAATGCGCCCGTCGTCCATAAAGATCACTTGATTGGCAACGTCTCTAGCAAAGGCCATCTCATGAGTGACGATCACCATGGTAGTCTTCTGATCCGCAAGCTCTTTCATGACCTTCAGCACTTCCCCTGTAAGTTCCGGATCCAGCGCCGAGGTGGGCTCGTCGAAGCAGAGGATATCCGGCTGCAGCGCAAGGGCGCGGGCGATGGCCACACGCTGGCATTGTCCGCCGGAAAGCTGGTGGGGATAATTGTTCATGCGGTCGGAAAGACCCATCTGCTCTAACAGAGCCTCCGCCTGCTCTTTGATCTGCGTCTGGATCTCATTCTTTCTGGCCTTATAATCCGGCTGCTCTTTTGCCAGCAGATCCTTTGCCAGCATTACGTTGCCAAGGGCCGTATACTGGGGGAACAGGTTGAAGGATTGGAAGACCAGTCCGAAGTGGAGCCGTTTTTTGCGCACGGCGGATTCCTTCAGGGTGGAAGGATCCTTGGCGTCAAACAGGGTTTCGCCTTTGACGCGGATGACGCCGCCGTCAGGCTGCTCCAGAAAGTTCAGACAGCGGAGCAGCGTAGTCTTGCCGCTGCCTGAGGAACCGATGATGGAAAGCACCTGCCCCTGTTCCAGAGAAAAACTGATATCCTTTAACACTTCCGTGTTTCCAAAGGATTTGCATATATGTTCTACCTGTAAGATTGACATGTCCTGATCCTCCTATTGGAAATAATCCAGCTTCTTTTCCAGCCGACCCAAAAGGACCGTGACGATCCCGTTCCATACCAGATAATAAAACGCAGTAAAGAACATAGGCCATATCGCGCCGGAAATGCCGTGGGAACCCTTCATAAATGCCTGCCCTGCCCAGATCAGTTCCTGAAGCGCCACGATACGGGCAAGGGAAGTATCTTTTACAAGAGTGATGATCTCGTTTGACATAGGCGGTACGATGCGCTTGATCATCTGCAGCAGCTTGACCTTAAAAAAGATCTGGGATCTGGTCATGCCCAGCACCAGACCGGCCTCGTCCTGCCCGATGGGTACGCTCTGGATGCCGCCTCTGTAGATCTCCGAAAAATAACAGGCGTAGTTCAGGATAAATGACACCGACGCCGCCAGAAACCGGCCGTTTTCACCGCCGCCCCAGATGGGTACGCCAAATACCAATCCAGGGAAAAAGTAGATGATCAGAAGCTGGATCATCAGCGGGGTGCCGCGGATCACCCAGACAATGAGCTTCATCAGCCAGCTTAAAGGCTTGAATTTTGACATGGTGCCAAAGGAGATCAGCAGTCCCAAAGGGATGGCGCCGATCAGCGTCACGAAAAACAATTTTAATGTCTGGAGAAAACCCACGTTTAGAGATTGGATAACAATGGGAAGCTGTTCCATAAATAGCTGCATATTTACATCCATTCCACTGTGAAGACGATGCAGGACACCGTATTCGCATGGTTCCCTTTCTATGTATTTTCTGAAAGCAGGTTGTTTGGAATCATCATTCCGGCAAAAGCAGGAAAAAGGGGCTGCCGCAAAATGAAACCGTGAAAGCCCGGTTGATCAGACCCGCGGTTTTCATTTTTGCGGCGACCCCTCGTGGAAAAGAGAAGCGGCGAACCGACGTGATCAACAGTATGGATGGTTACTGTTCGATCAATGCGGCCTGTACGCCGTACTTCTCGGCGGTTGTCTTAATGGAACCGTCCGCGTAGCTGTCGGTAAAGAACTGGTTCAATTTTTCTACAAGGTCGGAACCTTTGCGGAAGCCCACGCCGTATTCTTCGCTTGTAAGCTCTACAGTATAGGTCAGATTGTCATAGCTTGTGCCTTCGCCTACCATGGCTGCCGCCATGAGAGAGTCGATGATAGCCGCGTCAGAAGTACCGGCGGCAACCTCCATAAGAGCGGTAGCCTGTGTCTCAACCGGCGTGAAGTTCAATGACAGAGACTCTGCCGCATCCTCGCCGGCGCTTCCGGTCTCAACCGCGAAGTTCAGCCCGGAAAGGCTTTCTTTTGTCTGATACTGGTCTGCCACATCGGCAGGTACTACCACGATCTGCGCGTTTTTGCAGTAAGCGTCGGAGCAGTCCATGGCGCTGGTCACCTCGTCGGTGAGGGTCATGCCGTTCCATACGCAGTCGATGGTCTTGCCGTCAAGTTCCATGATCTTGTCGTCCCATACGATCTCTACAAACTCTACATCCACGCCAAGGCTTTTGGCAAATGCTGTAGCCATGTCAGCATCAAAACCGATCCACTCGTCGTTGTCGCCCCTGTAATCCATAGGCTCAAAATCGGTGATGCCAACTACCAGAGTGCCTTTGTCCTGTATGTAAGCAAGGTCGCTGTCATCTGTGGTCGCGCTGGCGGAATCGCCGGGTTTGGCGGCCTCCGTCTCCACGGCGTCTTTTGTGTCGCTGTTGTCTGCGGAATTGCCAGCCCCGTCGTTGCCGCATGCGGCAAAGGAAACTACCATTGCAGATGCAAGCAGCAGTGCAAGTAATTTTTTCATAATGATCTCTCCTCAAATGTAATTTTTTGAAATATGGTACTATAGTATCAGTTTATCATGCTAAAGTCAATATAAAGAAAGTATAAAATTTGCACCGATTGACATTTCCGGGACAGATGCCGGCAGAATCTCCCACGCCCTGTCTGCGTTCATTTGTTTTTTTTTCTAAAAATGCAACAATTACGGACAAAAACGACACTATATATATAGAAAAGTCTGAATAAGAGGAGCGGA
>CANQQN010000116.1 GCA_947625995.1 uncultured Lachnospiraceae bacterium | reverse complement strand
CAATGTCCGTCTGCCATCCACGTCGGCATAGACCCATGCGTGGTATTTCCCGATTTCCTTATGGTTTCTTGCGATATAATTGATCCTGTTGCTATACTTTGTATTCTATTCTATTTCCCTATCTAACTGCACACCCACATGTATTACTCCCTACTAGGTTAGACTAAATATCATGTTATCAAATTCACTTTTTAAAAAATTCACGATCTTGTTGACTAAATCGTGCGATTTTCATATAATGATAGTGAAAAAAAAAGAAACAGGAGGTTTTTGTTATGTCTATAACTGCAACTGAATTGAAAACAAATCTCAGTAAATACCTGCTGCTCTCCGCAACAGAAGATATTTATATTACACGCAATGGCAAAGTAGTCTCAAAATTGACAAATCCCTTCCAAGAGCGTGTAGATATCGCAAAATCCTTGTTTGGTATTCTGCCAAATAATGTCTCTCTTGAAGATGCGAAAAAAGAAAGGCTGAGAAAAATATGAGAGCGTTAATTGATACCTGTATTATCATTGATGGACTACAAAGCCGTGAGCCATTTTGCAAAAGCGCGCAGACGATTTTTCTTGCCTCCGCGGGCAATCAGTTTATCGGATGCATTACGGCAAAAGCGGCAACTGATATCTACTACCTGACACATCACTATACACATGACGATAAAACTTCCAGATCCATACTTGGAAAACTCTTTACCATTTTTGATGTTCTTGATACCGCTGGTATGGATTGCCGCCATGCAATCCCATCCGCAATTTCCGACTATGAGGACGCCGTTATGGTAGAAACTGCCATACGCACAGAAATCGATTGTATCGTTACAAGAAATATCCACGACTATCAGAAATCTCCGATTCCCGTTTACACGCCAGAAGATTTTCTAAAAAAACTGGAGAGTCTCAACTGACATCCAGTGATAAAATCATCCCCGTCTGAAATAGTTGTAGGTAGGGTTTTCTTCCTGCCCTCTCAAGCAGATCAAACAGCAGTTACTGATCTTTTCTTGCAAGATCTTCCTTCTGGCACCGCAATCATAATTTCATAGAGCCGAAAGATTTCCACGTTCACATTACAAATAGAAAACGAAACGCAATTCATAACCATTAACTTAAAAAAGCTGAAGCGCTTTAAAATCAAGCACTTCAGCCCTTATGGAGCATACGGGACTTGAACCCGTGGCCTCCACACTGCCAGTGTGGCGCGCTCCCAACTGCGCTAATGCCCCAACTAGGTGATAGTATAACAGCAAACCTGCAAAAAATCAAGTTTTTTTTATATCCTTTCTCCAGATATTTTACGGCGTCCAAATCCCGCCCTTTCTGTATTTATCCGCCTGCATCCGGAACATTTCCGCATACTTGCCGTTCATCTTCATCAGTTCATCGTGGGAGCCTTCCTCCAAAATACAACCGTCGCCCAGCATAATGATGCGATCCGCCATCCGCGTCGTTGACAAGCGGTGGGAAATATAGATAACGGTTTTATCCTTTGCTGCACGGAGCATGCTTTCATTGACATAATACTCTGTCACCGGATCAAGGGCGCTGGAAGGTTCATCTAAGATCACGATCCGACTGTTTCGGGGATAGATGCGGGCGATGGCCACCTTCTGCGCTTCCCCGCCGGACAACTCAACGCCGTTTTCATCAAACATTCTTGTGAGCATGGTATCCATGCCCTGCGGGAGCGTAGCAAGCTTCCCTGAAAAATCACTTTCCAAAAGAGCCGCCTCCACCACCGGGCGGTCCTGTGGCCTCACCTCGTCCATCATCACATTTTCCGCGATTGTCGCCGCAAACAGCCGATAATCCTGAAACACGACGCCAAACGCATCCCTGTATGACTTCTGTTTAAAGCTACGGATATCCCTTCCATTGACACTGACGCTGCCTTCACTTACATCATACAGCCGCATCAAAAGCTTCACCAACGTTGATTTGCCCGCGCCGTTATAACCCACAAACGCTACTTTTTCCCGCGGGCGGATCGTCAGATCAATGTGCTGCAGCGCAGGCTTATCCGCTCCCTCATATCTGAATGACACATTTTTCAGAGCAAGGGTCAGGTCTCCGTCAGGAAGCAGTTCCGTTCCTTCCTCCATTTTTGGCTGATACTCCAAAAATTTTCGGAAGCGGTCAATATACATACTGTTGTTCTGGAATGATGTCAGCACGCTTACAAGGGATGACATACTGTTCCGAAAGTTGCTGCATCCCTGAAACAGCGCCATAAAGCTGCCGTACGTCACCGTCTGCTTCACAAGCACCAGCCAGATCAGATAAATGCTGTAGACGCCGATCATCACAAAATCATCAAACAGACTGTACAAGAGACGTAGGCCAAATAATTGCACGCCGTATTGTTTCATTTTTTTGATTAACATCTGATTGGTATCCTTGAAGTTCGCGATCAGCTTTTTCTTGACGTTGCTCAGACGGATCTCCTTTGCATACTGTGGACGGTACAATACGCGGCTCGTATAGTCACGCTTTCTCTGAATAGGACGCGTCTCTTCGTTTAATGCATAACGCTTTTTGTTGACCGCAAGCGAAATGCCAAAATTAGCAAGTCCCAGAAGCGCAACTATTGCGATCCCCACAAGGTCAATGCTTGCGATGATGGCCAATATTCCCGCTGCCTGCGCCAATACCTTCAAAAATGATCCGGTATAGTTCAAAACTTCAAGGGCCCTGCTGTCAGCCTCCGCGCCTGCCCATACAAAATCATTATAAAATTCAGGGTTGTCATAGCAGGAAAGCTCGATCATCGTCGCCTTTTCATAAAGCTGCATACTCATCTTCCTCCGAAGAATCTGCGCCCGCTTTGTAAAAAACACTTCGGAATAATACGCCTCCAGCACAGAAGAGCCCACATTTGCAGCCACCATCAGTACCAAAAAGCACACGATCTGACCAAGCGGCCGGTTCAGTTGGAGAGAATCAAGAATATATTTTGCCACATAGGTACCGGTAAACGCAGATACGAGACCGGAAAAGATATTGAAAAATATATTAAAAAAGATCAGACCCGGTACGTATTTCACAATATAGCGCAGCATAAACAAAATATTTTTGATGATATGCCCGATATTTTTCATAAATCCTCCATTCCCTTCTTACTGATAATTCTTTGCCTGCAGACGGAACATCTGCGCATATTTTCCATTCTTTTCCATTAGTTCCCTGTGGCTGCCCTCTTCGATCACCTGTCCGTCCTCCAGCATATAGACATAGTCTGCCAGCACGGCCGAGGAAAGACGGTGTGAAATGAACACCATGGATCTGTCCTTGCAGGCCCGCAGCATACTCTCATACATTTTGTATTCCGCAATGGGATCCAGCGCGCTGGACGGCTCGTCAAGGATCACGATATCGCTGTCCTTGGCAAACACACGGGCAAGGGCGATCTTTTGAAATTCACCGCCGGAGAGCACGGCGCCCTCATCGTCAAATTCCCGGGTCAGCACCGTATCTATCCCATTCTTTAAGGCATCTACCCGTTTGTCGGCGCCGCTGTTCTTCAACGCCTGCAAAACCCTTTTCCGATCCTCCTTCTGCACCTCGTCCATCATAACATTCTCCGCAACAGAAAGGGCAAAGATCTGGAAATCCTGAAAAATCGTGCCGAACAAATCCCTGTATGCCCGCACGTTATACTCCCGGATATCTTTTCCGTTCAGGGTAATCGTTCCTTCCTGCGGATCATACAGACGCATCAAAAGCTTCACAAGTGTGGTCTTTCCGGCGCCGTTGTGCCCCACAAGGGCGATTTTCTGTCCCTGTCCGATCCTGATCGAAACATCCTTCAGCACCAGCTTGCTCTGGCCGAAATAGGTAAAGTTCACATGGGACAGTTCCCATGCGCCGGTATGACGTATGGGCCGGATTCCGTCCTGAGATTCTGAAATTTTAGGCTGATATTCCTGAAACTCCCTGACCGTGTCAATATATTGGCTGTATTCCTGAAACCGGCTGAACGTCTTTGAAATGCTGACAATCTCATCGGAAAAATTGATGATGACACTGACCAGCACCACAAAATCCGCGGCGCTGATGCTTTTCCAGAAAAGCAGGCGCAGCGCGGCGTATGCAATGGTACAGCCGACGGTCAGCGTATAGTTAAAAGCGCTTTCTGTGGAATTCAGCGCCACGATTCTTCCGCCGTATTTTTTAATCAGACGCAGGCTTCCGTCAATCGCATCATACATTTGTTTTTTCAGTACCGTGAAAATATTGGAAAGGCGGATCTCCTTCGCAAACTGACTGTCATAGACTGTCCACCGCACATAATCCTCTTTCTGTGCGTATTTGATCCCTTCCTGATATCGTTCGTAAGAAGCCTTGTTCTTTTTTACCTCGACCACATAGGTCGCAAGAAAGGGAAGCGCCGCAAAGAGCAGGACAAACGGATCGGTCCGCACCGATTTATAGGTCAGATACAAAAGACTGCCCACACTGGCAAGAAAGGTGGAACTGATATTGAGCACGCCCAGCACATTGCCTTTGATCTGTGAGCTTGCTTTTGTGTAGCTTTCATAAAACGCCGGGTTTTCAAAACACTCCAGTTCCACATCTGTGGCCTTTTCAAACAGCTTCAAGTGCAGTTTTTCATACATGGCCTGATTACCGGTCTCCCATATGACCGCCCTGTAATAATTTGAAAAAACATCCGTCAACACAAATAAAGGAACCGACAGGATCACAAACCGTACCGTCTCTGAGAAGGGCGCACCCGTCTCCAGATATCCCACGATCTTTTCAAGAAATACAATTGAAAAGAACAGACCGACAGCAGCCTTGAGCAGAGTGTCCACAAACTGACAGATGACCCGCCATGGCGCCGCCTCAAAGGCCAGACGTACCATATAGACCGTGTTTTTTATGATCGTGCCAAGACTGTTTGGATTTTCATTCTTTATTTCGTAATATCTGCCATGCGCGTCCTGCTTGTAAGTAGTCTTGCTTTTGCTTTTCTTCATGATAAAAATCAAACACGCCGATCATACCGGACGATCGATCGGTTTCTCCTTTCGTTCTCGGATTTTCCTGTTTACAATGCCCTTCCACTTTACCACAGATCGTCCGACCCTTCAAGCAACCGTTGCTTGACATGACTATACGCTTAATTTACTTATACAATCCATTGTGGAACCTTAAGTTTATCCTCTGCTTTCAATACTAAAAAACATAAAAATACCGCCAATCAAAGCCTTGGCACACGCAGGTATCATACCCTGCGGTTCTGCCGGCTTTCAATTGGCGGCCAAGTAAGAATGCATGTGATCCTCACTGCACCATCTTTCTATGATACGATCGATCAAGGCGTATATTTTTTCATCAAACGCACATCCTATTTCCGAAACACTCCTATACCGGCTTTCTGTATCCGGTATATACACTTATTATCAGAAAAGGATGGTGCAGATCATGTCCGGCGAAAAAAGCACAAACTATGACAACGGAACGATTTCCAATGAAGAGCTTCCCGTTGGATTCACCATGGAACTGGCACAGCACTCCGATGTACTCAACAAATTTGCACATCTTTCAAAAGACGAACAGCAGTCTATCGTCGCCCGTGCAAAAAACGTGCGCTCCCATGAGGAAATGCGAAGCTTCGTAGAGAATTTGTTTCAGTGACGTCAAAAGGCGTCACTTTTTTGCGCCCTGCTATTTCAGCCGCTTTAGGATCTCCAAAATATATTTCCAGACACGCTGCACAGATGCAATATCCATGCGTTCCCCGGTGGTATGGATATCCCTGATATCCGGCCCGAACGAAACACAGTCCAAATCCGGGATCTTTCCTGCGAACAAACCACATTCCAACCCTGCGTGAATGGCCTCTACCGCCGGTTTTCTGCCGTACTGCTCTTCAAATACCGCTACCATCAGATCACGCAGCCTTGAATCTCTTTTATATTCCCATGCCGGGTAATCTCCCGTACAGTTCACACTCCCGCCAAGCAACTCCATCAGATTTTCCATACGACCTAAAAGTTCTGCCTTTTCCGTACCCACACTGCTGCGAACAGAAAAGCTCATCGA
>CANQQN010000115.1 GCA_947625995.1 uncultured Lachnospiraceae bacterium | reverse complement strand
CCTCGCCGGGATTTTTGCCGCGGATAGTGGCAACCTCAGGGGTTACCTTTTCGCCGGGCAGGTGACCGCCCATGCCAGGCTTGGTGCCCTGACCGATCTTGATCTCGATGGCATCGGAAGTCTTTAGATTTTCGTCTGTGACACTGTACTTATTTGGGATGTACTCAAATATGTATTTGTAGGCCGCAGCCTTTTCCTCGGGCAAGATGCCCCCTTCTCCGCTGCACATGGCGGTTTTTGCCATAGCCGAGCCCTTTGCGAGCGCAGTCTTTACTTCCTTTGATAGGGCCCCGAAGGACATGTGGGAGATAAAGACAGGGCCGTCAAGCACCATAGGTTTTACGGCATGTCGGCCGATCACTGTTGTGGTGTCCACCGGATCGTCATCGTTTTGTGGCGGCGGATTCAGTTGCCCGCCGAGAAGGAGAATATCATCCCAGCTTGGCAACGGCAGCTTAGTGCCCATGGCGCCGCTGATGTGTTTGCCGGTGACCGCCATCTCATGGATCTGCGCCATATACCGGCAGTCCGGATCTTCTCTTGCGTATTCTTTCGGGTACGCAAGATCGCCTGAAACAGGTTGTACAGAGACTGCAGGACCGGCCGGGGCGGCAGCAACCGGTTGAAATTTGGATACCGGCTGTTTACACACAGGGCAGACTGTAATCTCGGAGATTAGCTTTCCTTCTTTTTCTTCGTCGTAGATCGCGCCGCAAACGCTGCATTTGTAAATGGCCATAAAAAACCTCCTTTACCAAAGATTGTGTTATATTTTATGTGGTTAATAGTTTGACGATCTGGTCGAACTGCATTCCGTGGGATGCTTTTACAAGGATCGTGTCGTCTAAACGTAAATAATTCAATACGTGTCCGGCAAGTGCTTCCGTGGTGTCAAAGGAATGAATCTCCAGCGCCGGATCAAAGGACGCGCCTCGGGCCAATTCTTTTGCGAGATCTCCGGCAGTAAGGAGCAAGGAGATCTTTTTCGTTGCCAGATAAGCGCCCACATCGTAGTGAAGCGATTTTTCCTTTTCACCAAGTTCAAACATATCACCGAGAATGCAGACCCTGCGTCCTCTTGCGCCTGCAAGCACATCTATGGATGCCTTCATAGAAACCGGATTCGCATTGTAGCAGTCGTCGATGACGGTCATACCGCTGTGGTGCAGAATATTGTTGCGGCCGCTCACCGGTTTTAATGCCTCGATGCCGGCGGCGATCCGGTCATTCTCCATGCCGAGGGCGCGGCCGATGCTTGCGGCTGCCACGGCATTGTATAGGTTGTGGTGTCCGGGCAGATGAATACAAACGGGAAAGCTCTCGTTGCCAAAATGCAAAGTGCAGGCGGTTTTCTCAAAACCAATTTCCTTCTCATTGTCCGCATATGCTTCCAAGGAAGGGTCAAGACCGAAAAAATGAGGTCGGATCCCGTTGATCTCTTTCATCCGGCACAGCTTGTCGTCGTCTCCGTTCAAAAAGATCTGTCCTTCCGGGTTCAGATATTCAAAGATTTCCGACTTTGCCTTTAAAATTCCGTCCCGCGTTTTTAAAGTCTCCAGATGGCACTGTCCGATATTGGTAATCACTACGATATCGGGCTTTGCGATCTTTGAGAGGACGCGCATTTCTCCGAACTCGCTGATGCCCATTTCCAGTACGGCGATCTGATGTTCTTCCCTGAGCCGGAAGATGGTCAGGGGCAGGCCGATGGCATTGTTGAAATTGCCCTGTGTTTTTAACACCGTATATTTCTGTGAGAGAACAGAAGCGATCATTTCCTTCGTGCTGGTTTTGCCGACGCTGCCGGTTATGCCGATCACCTTGATATCAAGAGAACTCCTGTAATATTCTGCCAGATCCTTCAACGCTTCCGTTGAAGATGCAACCTGAATGTAAGGATGAGTTTCGCCGGGAAGTTCCCGCTGGGAAATGCAGCAGAGGGCTCCTTTTTTGTAAGTGTCAGGGATATACAAGTGACCGTCGCTGTGAGCCCCCACAATGGCAAAAAACAGACTGCCTTCCGTCACCTTGCGGCTGTCGGTGGTGACGTCGGATACCTCCTTGGAGAGCATGGCGCTGTCGCCGTGATAAATCCCATGGCATGCGGCGGCAATATTTTTTAATGTCAGGTTTTTCATGGATATGATCTGCCTTTCACGGTTATTTTCCAAGAGATACGTCGATCAGCTTCTGACAGAGGGAAGGATAGTCATAGCCGATGACGGCAGCTTCCTGAGGAAGCAGGCTGGTAGGCGTCATGCCCGGCAGGGTATTGGCCTCCAGACAATAGATATTGTCCGCCTCGTCCATAAGAAAATCAACGCGGGCGTAGGATTCCAGCTTTAATACTTTATATGCGCGTTCTGCATAAGCCTGCATTTTTTCTGTCAGTTCCTTGTTCAGATTTGCGGGACAGGTCTCCACAGTCAGGCTGGCCTGATATTTATTTTTATAATCATACATGCCGTTTACAGGGGCGATCTCAATGACGGGAAGGGCCTTCCCCTCGATCAGACCGACGGAAAACTCCCGGCCTTTGATATATTCCTCGATGATCAGTTCCTCATCGTAACGGAAACCATTCTCAAGCGCGGCTTCATATTCATCCCTGGTTGTGGCTTTTGACATGCCGATGCTGGAGCCGCCGCAGCAGGGCTTCACCACGCAGGGCAGATGCAGTCCCAGATCCTCCAGAGATTTTTTGGATTTGTTTTTGTGTATGGAGATACCCTTCGGGGTGGGGACGCCGTTATGGAGAAAAATATCTTTGGCAATACCCTTGTGCATGGCAACGGCGCTGCCGAGACAGCCGGCGCCTGTGTAGGTGATCCCAAGGAGATCAAAGGCAGCCTGAATCTTCCCGTTTTCGCCGTTCTCTCCGTGAAGCGCCATAAAAACAATGTCCGCGGCCCTGCAGAGCTTCAGTACATTCGGCCCGAAGAAGCCGTCGTTTCCCTTGCGCTCAATGCGGCGCAGCGCCTCAAGATCCGGCGCGGCCTCCGTCACAACGGAAATGTCCGGGTCGGCGTTCCCATATGCTTCAAAATAGGTATCCGGATCCACCGTTCCCTCAACACCTAAATATACATCTATCAGACAGGCACAGTGGCCCAGCGTGTGGAGCGCTCTGCAGATACCTGTTCCTGAACTCAGCGAAACATCTCTTTCCGTGCTGGTCCCTCCAGCCAATACTATGATTTTCATAGTTTCCTCCCATGTTTGCATAAAGAATTTTCATTATTTTTATACTATACTAAAGAGGTGTTTTTGTCAATTACAGACAAGCTTCAGGGCGGAAAATGCAGCCCTTTTTCTTTCATTATTTCGTTGTAACATTTTTAGTTATGTGGTATATTAATAGTATCATTTTCGGAAAAATCTGGAAGGGGGCAATACAATGGCAAATTTTTGTACTCAGTGCGGCAGGCCGTTGAAGGACGGTGAGATCTGTATCTGCCAGCAGAAGAAAGCAGAGCATCAGTCGGGACAGGAGATCCCTGCTCCCGGGACGGTGCAGGCGGCGGGCACATCTGCCCGGAAAGATGACGTAACGCCGGACGCGCCGCAGATAAAAGAAGAGCAGACAGCCGGTAATACTTTTGCAGCGCAAGAGGTGCAGACAGCGGACGCGTCTCAGCAGGCTGCCACAGAGGGAAGCCAGACAGCGGACACGACCCGGCAGGCTGCCACAGAGGGAAGTCAGACAGCAGACACGACCCGGCAGACTGCCACAGAAGGAAATCAGACGGCGGACGCGGCTCAGCAGAAGACGATGACCAAGGAAGCAGAGTGGCTGCATAAAACCAAGAATTCGATCGTTAAAAATACAAAAAATGTTTTTGCGGAGATCGGTCCGATCCTCAAGCACCCCACCGTGACGGCAAAGAAGCTGGCGGAGGGCGGCAACAGCGCCATTGGTCTGGAATTGATCATTTCAAAGGCAGTGTTATCTATAATCGTCGTGTTGATCATCCTTGGCAGGATCGGAAATGTTTTAAAAGGATTTTCAGGCGGATTTTTCGGAGGCTCCGGAAATTATACGGTCAGATTGCCTTGGTTCAGGGCGATTTTTGCGGCGCTGCTTCTTACCGTTGCGGCAGATTTCCTG
Source organism: uncultured Lachnospiraceae bacterium (assembly GCA_947625995.1). Classification (GTDB taxonomy): domain Bacteria; phylum Bacillota; class Clostridia; order Lachnospirales; family Lachnospiraceae; genus CANQUC01. Next base: position 2,076 of record CANQQN010000115.1, on the reverse strand, counting down.
TCGGTGCTTTTGCTGAAAGTTGTATCCGGTCTGTTTAACGCCCAAACCACATTCAAAGCAATGATCAACGTGGTGGGCGAGCGTTCGCTTTATGATATCATCGTGCTGATACTTGTGTTGATAGGCGCGATCATTTCGCCTATGTTCGGCCTGATCCTTGCGGCCGTGGGCATGACCTGTCTTGTGGCGGTGGAGTACAACGCCTATTCGGCGGTAGTTGATGTTGCGCAGGATAAGGAGCTTTATATTTATATGATCTGCAAGGCGATTGTCACGGTGATCTGCCTGCTGCTTGCGTATTTTATGCTTGCCGGCGCAGTGCAGAGCCTGATCGGAAGTCTTGGCGGCATGCTGATGAATTCTATTTTTTAAAAAATGCTCTCTGTATGAGACGGAGGGCGCTGCAGGAAAACGCGGCGCCCTCCTGAATTTTGGCTTGACGAAGACGGGCGTTATGGTATAATGCTCATATTTACAGGATAAAAGGAGCTTGGGTAAGATGAAAAGTAAACAGATTATAGCATTGGTCGTAGCCGCGGTCCTGTTCATTGTGATCGGCGCGTCCAATGTGCTTGTGCAGGTTGAGGCGGAAAAACAGCGCGTTACATCCGCCCGGGAAACTGAGGATTACTTCAAATCCCTGCTTGGTGTTTCTGATGGGGAGATTGATTACGATGCCGAACTTCCTTATGAGGATTTTATTGGCGTGATCTCTGTTACCGGCACCATTCAAAATGTAGAGGGCAGTTATCTGTCCGGAGATTTGGGCTATTATCATCAGGAAACCCTTTCTTATATCGACGCGCTGATGGAGAGCAGTACCAATCAGGCTATTCTGCTGTATGAGGAGACGCCGGGCGGCACCATCATTGACTCCGACGAGTTATATCTGAAGCTGATGGAGTACAAGGAACAGACCGGCAGACCCATATATGCGTATATGCACAGCTATGCCTATTCGGGAGGATATTACATCGCCATGGCAGCCGACAAGATCATCGCCAACAGGAATGCTACTACAGGCTCTATCGGTGTGATCGTCAGCACATACGATATGAGTGGATTATACGAGAAGCTTGGCATTAAGCCCATCGATATCACCAGCGGGAAAAACAAGGCCATGTTCAACGGGGACGAGACGCAGACGCAGGAACAGATTGCCATGTATCAGGACATCGTGGATGAGTCCTTTGAACAGTTTCTTACGATTGTCAAGAAAGGGCGCGGCTTGACGGATGCGCAGATCAGACCTTATGCGGACGGCAGCGTGTTCAGCGCTCAGAGAGCAAAGGAGATCGGACTTGTAGATGAGATCGTGGATACCTATGACGACGCGCTCGATATGGTCGCAAAGGATATCGGAGAAGAAGATATCACGTTTTCTCCTATGCCTGTGGAGAGAGGCAATCTTTTCAGTCAGTTGTTCATGAAATTAAGCTCCTTGATACCGAAAAGCGACAATCAGGTACTGCAGGAGCTTACAAATCTGGAAGATAAGGGGTTGATGTATTATGCAGAGCCCTAAATGCGCGTCGGCAGGCTTTGGTACCAGATGGGCGGCTTATGTGATCGATTGTCTGATCGTTGGGATAATCTCCTGCTTTGTTACGATTCCTGCAGCGGTGGAAACGTTGTTTTCCCCATCCAGCATCTGGAACAGGCAGGTGCTCTTTGACCTGACCATATGCGCCATTGTTGTGTATGCTATTCGTGCCGTGTATTTTGTGATCTTTACTTATGCTTTTGGAAAAACCCCGGGAAAAATGCTGTTGCGGATTCAGGTGGAGACTATAGACGGCCAAAAGTTGACATTCCTCAACGTGCTTTTCAGGGAGACTGTTGGCAGATTCTTAAGCGGAATTTTGTATATCGGATATCTGATCGCTCTTGCGGGAAAGGAGCATTATGCCCTGCATGACATGCTCTGCGATACGAGAGTGTGTTACACCGATCTTGCGGAAGTCGTTCGCATCCGCCCGGTGATCCTTCAGGGAGGCCCCACGCCGCAGATGTACGCCGGACAAAATGGGGCGCAGGGCGGACAGAAGGCGGAAGAGGCTGCAAGCGGCCCCATAC
>CANQQN010000114.1 GCA_947625995.1 uncultured Lachnospiraceae bacterium | reverse complement strand
CGTATTGATCTTTATGATTTCGCGGAAGATCTCCCGGTAATCGGCGCCGATCTCCGGCAGTGGAAACGCAATGATGGTAAAGCTTCTCTCATCCCCCGGAATATACTGATTGGTCAAACGGGAGGATGCATTTGCAAGCTCTACGGAAAGCTTTCTCTGTTTATCGGAAAGGGAAAGCGCCTCCTCCTTTGCCTCCGGCGCAAATGGGATCTGCCCAAATACATCCAGACAGGCAGGTCCGGCGTGGACTCTTGCCTGTTCTTTGTAAGCTTCATAGGCGCTCTTTAAAGCGCCCAGCCTGCGCTCCACATACCGCTTATCCAAATAGACCCCATTGTCCGCCCTGTGGTCATAGGCGTACTGGGGATTGGGATCCGCGCCCTCGTAACCGGCCATGGTATACAGGGAACCCACGCCCTTCCGGTAGATCACCGGCTGCAGCCCCATAGCCTCAAAATCCTTGATCACCTGTCGGATCACGCGTTCAAATCCCAGATGATATCTGATGTTCACCGTCTTTTTCTTTGACAGGTCCTTGCCCCCGTTCACAAATCCCTTCCGGTAGCCCTCGGACATGGTATGGGCCATCAGAGCGATCTCTTCCTCCGGAAGCTCGTTTAAATAAATCGCCGTCTCAAGCTCATTTTCTGTCACATATTCCCCGAAACGGTACAGATACCGCAGGTCGGTAAGATCCGTCCCGCAGATGATATCCGCCGCAAAGGACCGGGAAGCATCCACCTGTCCTGCCACCCGCCCGGTCATGAACAGGTCGCTGTAGTCGCTGAAAAACCAGTACAGAATGTCCTTTAGCTCCGCGGGAGCCGGCAAGTCAAAGGCATCTCCCTTTTCTTTTCCGGCAGTCTCCCCGTCCGCAAAGCAGCCGTAGATCTGTAAAAACAGTTCCGTAAAGACCAAAAGCTCTTCATCCCTGCCTTCATAAACACAGCCGATCAGCCCCCGAAGCTCCGCGCAGAGCATACAGAGCAGCTGCCCGTACTCCCGGCCCAGTGTTTTACAGGCGTAAGCGGGGTTGGCATAGCTCTTTCCGTAATTTTCTTCCAGAATATCCCTGTAGAGGGAATGGTTCAATTTCTTTAACTGTTCCAGCGTATAGTCTTCAGTCTCTCCTGTCTTCAGACATTTTGCCAGATCATGAAGGGCAAGCAAAAATCCTGCCGTCCGCTGAAAATAATCCACGAAGGGAGGGGCGGTCTGCGCTTCCCGGGGAATATCCCGCAGACGTCCCAGCGCCAGCATCCGGCGTTCTTCTAAGATCTCGCTGTTCTGTTGTTCAAGCTCCTGTCCCACCGGCAGTCACCTCCTGACAGTTCCTTTTTCCACATTTTGATCGATCAGTGCCGCGCAATATTCCCAGATGGCTTTTGAACCCTCCGCTGTGGCGGCGTTGCGCTTTAAGATCTGCGTCTTCTCCACCTGATGCTCCACCCATGCTTTGCCGCCTGTGATATCGTTCAGCAAAATGGGCTGGGTTTTGTCCAGCGTATGGGCAAATTTTGCCTCTTTGGTCTCTGCCGCTTCAAATTCTTCCCACAGATCCCGGAACCATTTCCCCTGATCCTCGGGTAAGAGCCCAAAGATGCGATCCGCGGCCTTTACCTCCCGCGCCCGCTTGGTGGCGTTGCCCGCCTCATCGTAGGCATAGGTGTCCCCGGCGTCGATCTCCACCAGATCATGAATGATCACCATCTGCATGACCCGGAGCACATCCACTTGTTCATTGGCGTGCTCGCTGAGCAAAAAAGCCATCAGCGCCAGATGCCATGCGTGCTCCGCGTCGTTTTCCTTTCTGGAGCCGTCGGCAATGTATGTCTGACGGCCGATATTCTTTTCTTTATCTGCTTCCAAAAGGAACTGTATCTGCTTCGCCAGCCGTTCCTCATTTTTTTCTTTCATCTCAATCCCCTTTTCCCGTTATCTCCGGATACTTTCCTTCCTTGTGAAAAACGGGCTCATCTCCTATCTCCTGCTGCCGCTTCTGCTCAAACGCGCGAATACGCAGTAACAGCCGTAACCCAGCGCGCCGCCCAAGGTGTTCAGCATCAGGTCGTCCACGTCAAAGCTGCCCCTTCCCGTAAACAGTTGAAGGACCTCCACCACAAGGCTCAGCTCGAAGGTCAGCAGAACGATCATCAGAAGCCGCCGTTCCTTTTCACTGAGCAGAGGCAGAAGAAACCCGAAGGGCATAAATCCGATCACGTTGCCGGCAAGATTCAGGACCACCGTCTCCGTTTCCAGAATGGCCCGGTATTTGATAAACCTGAAAATTTCCTGAAAGAGCACCAGATTATAACGGAACCTGCCGTCACCGGTCCTTCCGTGGGCTTCTGAAAAAAAGAGAAAATAGACCAGAGCGGCGATATAACAGAGGAAAAGCAGCCAGCAGACTGCCCTCCCCATTTTATTTTTTGATTGATAACTCACGGTTTCTTCCCCTATCTATGCTTATGAAACTGTCAGAATCCTGAAAGGCATGGTTCTCAGAACCGGATACTGCTCTTTTTTTTCAGCAGATTGCCTCCGGTGATCAGCATCATCACGCCTGTGGCAAGACCCACCGTGATGATCAGAATGCCAAGCACAATATTGGAACTTCCTGTCAGACTCATTGTCTTATATAATTTTTCTTTCATGATTCCCTCCATTTTGAAGACGCTGTCTCCTGATTTTATTTTCTACGCCTTTATGCCGTATTGCTCGTAGTACCGGTCAATGGCGGCCTTAATGTCATCATCGATCAACACTTTGCCGCCCCATTCCTTATTGTACAGATATTCCACCACTTCATTCATGGAAACGATGGCATTTGCCGGAAATCCATAAGTTTCCTGAATTTCCTGCAGGGCGCTCTTTTCCCCTTTGCCCCGCTCCATGCGGTTTAAGGACACGATCAATCCCACGATCTCCACGTCTCCCTGCGCCCTTATGATAGGAAAGGTTTCCTCAATGGATTTGCCGGAGGTGGTCACATCCTCTATGATCACCACCCGGTCGCCGTCCTTGATCGGACTGCCCAGCAAAATACCCACATCGCCGTGGTCTTTTACTTCCTTCCGATTGGAACAGTATTTTACATCCTTGCCGTACAGTTGGCTGATCGCCATTGCCGTAGCCACCGAAAGGGGAATGCCCTTGTACGCCGGCCCAAAGAGAATGTCGAAATCCAATCCGTAATTGTCATGGATCGCCCGCGCATAGTATTCTCCCAGCTTCCGCAGCTGGGTGCCTGTCACATAGGCTCCCGCATTCATAAAGAAGGGGGATTTCCGTCCGCTTTTCAGCGTAAACTCTCCAAATTTCAGCACATTGCTGTCCACCATAAACTGAATAAATTCCTGTTTGTAGCTCTCCATTGATACTGCCTCCCTTTCCCATGTAAATTTTTTGCCGGCCGCCGAAGGATCTATTCTGCTCTTACAGAACCTCGAAACAGCGCCAGCCCGATCATGAAAAACACCGCTATGGCCCCTACGCCAAGATTGATGTTCCCGGTGATGGAAGAAACCACGCTGACCACTGTGGTTCCCATAAAAGACGCGCTCTTGCCGCAGATATCCAGTACGCCGAAATATTCTCCCGACTTCTCCTTTGGGATGATCTTTGTAAAATAGGAGCGAGACAACGCCTGTACGCCGCCTTGGAACATACCCACACAAACTGCCAGTATCCAGAAATGCAGCTGTGTGCTCATGAACATGGCGAACACCGCGATACAGAAATAGGCGCAGATGCACACCGTGATCAAACGCTCCGAGGCAACCCTGCGGGCCAGCCGCCCAATGATCACCGAGCTTGGAAAGGCCACGATCTGCGTTACCAGAAGGGCCAGCAAAAGTCCCGTGGTATCAAGGCCAAGGGCCGCTCCGTAAGCCGTAGCCATGTCGATGATGGTATAAACGCCGTCGATATAGAAAAAGAACGCCACCAAGAACAGCAAAACCCTTTTGTTTTTTGCCATGTCCTTCAGCGTATCCCAAAGCTGTATGAGCACATTTCTGGCTGCATGGGCGTCCGCGCCCACCGCGTGCTTCTGCCGGTAAATCCGAAGCAGGGGCACGGAAAGACCAATCCACCAGACCGCCACAATGAGAAAAGCCAGCATCATGGCCGTCGTCATGGAAAGCCCCAGAGGTTCGGCCCCCAGCACAAGGACTAAACAGAGCACAAAGGGAATGCAGCTGCCGATATAGCCCCATGCGTATCCAAGGGAAGATACGTTGTCCATCCGTTCTTCCTCTGTCACATCTCCCAGCATGGAATCATAAAAGATCAGGCTCAGGGAATATCCGATTCTGGCAATGACAAACACCACCAGAAACGCAAGCCACTGTCTGGCAAAACCAAGAGCCAGACAGCCAAAGGCGCCCACGATGATAGAAGCGAGAAATACCGGTTTTTTCCTGCCGCCCTTGTCGGACAGCGCACCCAGAATGGGACCGCTCAGCGCCACAACCAGCGTGGATATGGATACCGCGTATCCCCAGTAAGCCAAATAATCCACCTCGGACAGCCCGGCGCTCCCCGCCAGCCCGTTAAAATAGATGGGCATGATCGTTGCGATGAGCAGCGTGAACGCGGAGTTGCCCACATCATACAGGATCCAGTTTTTTTCCAGTTTTGTCAGTTTTTTCTCCATACGCCATCCTCCTTACCATGCACGCCGCCGTGGATCGCGTCTGAACATTATACGCCGGTGCGTTCTGCCGCCACGCGTCTGGAAGAAAAATTATCCAGATAGAGGCTGCTCCACTCCTTTTTGCCTTCCATGTTGTCCGCAAAATCAAGGATCAGCCCTACCGCCTCCGAAACCGCTTTCTGATACAGACCGGCCAGCATCTCGTTGCTTTTTTTGCACAGAGGATTGGGGTTGCGGCTGATCACCATTTTGCCCACATGCTCCTCCTGCCCCGCAAGCTTCAGACATTTTTCCAGCAGGCCGCGTTTGATCCTGCCGGGAGCGCGTAAAATCCTGTTGGCTATGACAAAGGACCGGATTGCTTCCCCGATCTGTCTCTTTGTGAGATCCAGCGGTTCCGCCCCGGCCTGCTGATAAAAGCCGGTGATCACCGCTGTCGTCTTTTTGCCGGGATGAATATGATCCACCAAGCTGGTTCGCAGCGGATCGTAGCCGTCGTGCACCAGCAGCCGGCGGTCAAATTCCACCTCGACCTCCGTATGAGAAATCCCCAGTTCCTTTGCCAGCCTGTTTACGGCGCCATGGCAGCTTCTGTCAAGGGCGAAATGACAGATCACCCCGTATACGTAAGCCAGATAAGCCGGCGCGTTCCCGTGCGCCTTCACCACTTCTGCCGCCTGACTGAAAAATGTCAGTCCCGCCTGGCTGTGCATGAGATGTCCGGCGTCGCTGACAGGATTTTTCCCCAGCGGCCGGTAATAAAACAAAATATCCGGTCCATGGAGACCGATATAAAATAACGCTTTATTTTCCGCGATCAATTCCTGCATGGATGCAGGCAGCTTTGTAAATACAGATTTTCCAAATCTATAATGTGCGTAGGTTGACGGCATCTGCGCACGCTCCTTTCTGTCTCCGGGATTCGGCACATCCGTTCCCGTTTTTCTTGCTCTTTGCATCCCCGGTACGTTATCTGTTCACAAGACCCACCAGCGAAGAAATTTCCTCCACCTGATGACGCCGCATATATTCCTCAATCCCTTCGATCACCTTGAGGGTGGCGCAGGGATCGCGGAAATTTGCAGTTCCCACCGCAACAGCCGTGGCCCCCGCCAAAATGAATTCCAGCGCGTCCTCCGCCGTGCGGATACCGCCCATACCGATGATGGGTACTGACACCGCACATGCCACCTGATTGACCATCCGCACCGCAATGGGCTTGATGGCCGGCCCCGAAAGGCCCCCTGTCCGGTTTGCAAGGGCAAACCGCTGGCGTTCCACATCGATCTTCATGCCTGTCAGGGTATTGATCAGCGACAGCGCGTCCGCGCCGCCTGCCTCTGCCGCCTTTGCGGTTTCCGTGATATCCGTCACATTGGGACTTAATTTCATGATCACCGGCTGCTTCGCAACTTTTTTCACCACTTTTGTGATCTGTTCTACCGATTTCGGATCCTGCCCGAAAGCAATGCCGCCTTCCTTTACGTTGGGGCAGGAAATATTGATCTCCAACAGGTCCACACGCTTTTCCTCGCCCAGACGCTCCAC
>CANQQN010000113.1 GCA_947625995.1 uncultured Lachnospiraceae bacterium | reverse complement strand
TCCATCAGATTTTCCATACGACCTAAAAGTTCTGCCTTTTCCGTACCCACACTGCTGCGAACAGAAAAGCTCATCGATACTTCCCGGTCCGATGTCTGCAGGATCCCCATATTCAAGGACGTCTGCACCAGCCCCGGGATATCCGCGCTCATACGCTGCACACCGCCCGGCAGATTAACCAACGCCGCTACCACGTGCTTTGCGCTTATATCATCCATCACGCTGAAGCTGCCGGTATTTCCGAAAGACACTTTCAGAGAAAGGCCCGGATCCGTCACCTTAAATTCGGACTGAAAGATCTTCTGATAAGCAGCCGTTACTTTTTCCAGCCCTTCCCTGCATTTTTCGTCAAGCAAAAGCGTCGCCGTTGCTTCCCGTGGAATGGCATTGTCCTTCAGCCCGCCGGAAACGCTGATCAGGGAATATTTCATCTCTTTTCCCAGTTCACTAAGGATCCGGCCCAGCAGCCTGTTTGCATTTGCACGTCCCTTGTCTATCTCCACACCGGAATGGCCTCCGGTCAGTCCGTCCACCGTCAGCCTTGCCAAAACGCCCTGTGCAGATACAAAGCTGACAGGCAGGCAGCACTCCGCGCAAACGCCCCCTGCGCAGCTTACAAGCAGGATCCCTTCCTCCTCGGAATCAATATTCAGCATTGTTTTTGCATGCAGAGGCGAACAGTCCAGACCGTCCGCGCCAAGCATTCCAACCTCTTCATCAACAGTCAACACAACCTCCAGAGGGGGATGGGGAATTTCGTCAGAATCCAGAATCGCAAGGGCATAGGCAACCGCGATCCCGTCGTCGCCGCCCAGAGTAGTTCCGTCCGCAAAGATCCAATCATCTTTTACACAGAGGGACAGGCCGTTTTTTTCAAAATCGATCGGACAGTCCGGCGTTTTCTCACACACCATGTCCAGATGCCCCTGAAGGATCACCGGCGCAGACTGTTCGTATCCGGCCGTCCCTTCCTTAAAAATCATGATGTTGTTCATCTCATCCTGTATATAGCGCAGGCCACGTTCTTTTGCGAATCTAACGCAAAAATCACTGATCTCCTTTGTGTTGCCGGATCCGTGGGGAATCCCACAGATCTCCTCAAAATAATGAAGTACCGTTGCCGGTTCCATTCCTGTTAAAACAGCCATAATCTCCTCCTATTCTGATCATTGACCTTAAAAGAAACTACGCAATAATTCCATCATCTTATCCACGTCAATAGGTTTTGCCAGATATCCGTTCATACCTGCTTCAAGGGCATTTGCCCGATCCTCTTCAAATGCGTTTGCAGTCATGGCCACGATCGGAATACTTGCCAGCTTCTGATCCTCCATCTTACGGATCATACGCGTAGCGGTGTAGCCGTCCATGACCGGCATCTGAACATCCATCAGAATCAGATCAAAATACCCCTCCGCAGATTTTTTCATAATATCACAAGCCACTTGGCCGTTTTCCGCACACTCTACCAAAAAGCCGGCGCCCTGTAAAATTTCAACGGCGATCTCCCTGTTGAGTTCATTATCTTCAACCAAAAGAATCCTTTTGCCTTCAAAATGGCGGTCCATGGAAACCACCGATTTCTTATCCGGATCTTCTTCAAGCCGGCCAAGGCTCCGCTCCAGTGTATGATGAAGGTCAGAGGCAAAAAGCGGTTTGCTGATGAATCCGGTAACTCCGGCGTCCCTTGCTTCCTGCTCGATATCGGCCCAGTCATAGGCGGACATCAAAATGATGGGCGAATCCTCGCCGACGATCCTTCGGATGCTGCGGACCGTTTCTATGCCGTTCATCTCCGGCATAGACCAGTCTATTATATATACCTCGAACGGGTCGGCAAGTTCAATGGCCTCCTCGGTGCGGACCACTGCTTCTTTTCCGGACAAAGTCCACTCTGCCCGCATACCGATCTGTCTGAGCATCTTTGACACGCTCTGGCAACTAACCAGATCGTCATCCACCACCAGCCCCCGAAAGCCGCTGAGTTCCGCGATGGGTCCCATATCCCGATGCTCAGTTGTAAACCGAAGATTCAGATTCACAATAAATTCGGTTCCTTTACCCGACTGGCTATTTACTTCAATCGTTCCGCCCATCATATCCACGATATTTTTTGTGATCGCCATCCCCAGTCCGGTTCCCTGAATGCCGCTGACCGTGGATGTATGCTCTCTTGTGAAGGGATCAAATATTGTCTTTACAAATTCAGGGCTCATCCCGATCCCCGTATCACTGACACGAAACTCATAAATGCCGCAATTTGCCTTTTTGGACGGCTTCTGGGTAACGCGGATCGCTACTGAGCCTCCGACCTCGGTAAACTTGATCGCATTGGAAGTCAGATTAAGCAGGATCTGATTCAGCCGCAGCCTGTCACAGAAAACCTCCTCGTCGGTAACATCCACCGTGTCGATAAATAACTCCAGATTTTTAGCATGGATATCAGACTGGATGATGTTCCGCAGTCCCTGCAGGATGTCGGCCAGATTTTCCGGACGTTCCTCGATGGTAACCTTACCGGATTCAATCCGGCTCATGTCAAGCACGTCGTTGATAAGAGAAAGCAAATGGTTGGAAGCCTGCGCGATCTTTGACAGGTAATCCTTCGCCCGCTCTTTATTATCCAGATGGGTAGTCGTCAGCGCGGTGTACCCTATGATGGCGTTCATGGGGGTTCTGATATCGTGGGACATATTATTGAGGAATGCCGTTTTTGCCCGGTTGGCGGCATCCGCTGCCTGCAATGCATCGGACAGTTCTCTGGTTTTTGCCTCCAGTTCACCGGTGGCTACGGCCACTTTCCTTTTCAGCTGTTTTTGATTACGGATCCGTCCCGCCAACATGGCCAACGAAAAGAGCAGGAGAAATAACAGGGCGGTCGCCAGAATTCCGTAAATCGGATATTGATATAAGAATGCCGTCAAACTCATCTTTTTATTCCGTCCGGCATCGATCTCTTCGGCTACGATCCTATCCATCTCCGCATCATTGAAACTATCCACCCCTTTGTCAAGAAGCGAAAGCAGATACCGGCCGTCCGCAATGTTCGCCCCCACGGCATAAGATAAAGAGGTGTCTCCCAAAACCGTAAATGACAAACGATTTCGGATATCTTCCTGTACATATCTCTCCGCGGTGTAAGAGTATAAGATCGTTATGTCGGCCCGGCCGTCCAGCACAGCCTTCACACACTCGTCAGACGATTTACATATGACCAGATCTTCTTCCGGATAACGGCTTGCAACATAGGCGTCAAGAGAGTCCGAACGTTCTACGATCGCGGGATGCTTTGCCTGCCCTGTAAAATCGTTCAGCGTAAGCCGGGCAAAATTAGTCTTGAAGTAAGGCGCCGTGATCTTATAGCCTTCCTTCTCCGCCAGATAGTAGTCTCCCTCAAAATCCAATACTACATCGGCCTCCCCGGATTCTCTCAACTCATAATACTGTTCCTGATCCTTTACCGGTATAAACTCATATTTCAGGGAAAGACGCTCCGCCAACGCTTCAAAAACGGCAGGGAGAATGCCCCGGGCCTTTCCGTCCTCAAAATAAGCGTAGGGAACACGTTCCGGATTGAATAACAGGCGCAGCGGCTTGTCAGAAGCCTGCAATGCATTCAGAAAATCTCTTTCTGCGGCATTCATGACAATGGTCTCGTCGTGGTCTGTCGTATAATATTCATCATGCAGGGTGTTGCGCCAGTTGGGTTCATTGAGATCCATCTGACCTATGGCCTTATTGATGCGCTCCATCAGATCAGGCCGGTCTTTTCGGACACATATGTAAAAAGGACTGGCGTCAAAGGATTCCAAAAGCCATTCGTTTTCCAGCACACGGAGGCTGCCGGTAACAACCGCATCCAATTCTCCTTTCTGCAGCGCGTCAGAAAGCTCTTCCTGTTCTTCAAAGTATACCGGAGTGAATGTAAAACCATGCTCAGCGGCAAAACGCTCAAAATTAGTGTTTTTGGAATTGGCCTCCAGCATACCCACCGTGATGCCGTCATAGGTAGTATAATCGCCCTCCACAATGTCATGATTTCCTGCTTTTACGGTAAGGATCGTAGAATTAAATCCAATATTTTGATCGGAAAAAAGAAATTCTTTTTCTCGTTCCGCGGTCTTTGACACGGATGTTACAATGTCTACTTCTCCGTTTCGCAGCATTTCAAGGGCGTCGGCATAGGAATCGTTATACCCCAAGTATTCATAAGTCCAGTTTTCATAAGCCGCCATTTTCTGCAAAAACTCATATCCATAGCCGCTTCTGCGTCCATCTTCTTCGGTGATATGATATCCGGAAAAAGCAAAAAAGCCAACCTTTAACACCTCTGGGGAGGGTTCGGATGCCGGTACGGCAAGGCTCATCTGTAACAAAAAAATAAAGGACAGCGCAAAGCATATCAGGCGTTTCATCTTCATAAAGTATTCCCTCCGGTTTTTCGTCGTATTATTAAAAGACATATCCCCATCAATGCGGCGACAGTCAAACACGCAGATGTTTATCATGGTTAGTGTAACATAATTTTTCAGGTATTAAAAGAGTGAAAAAATTTTTTGAACCCGGCACTGTATCAATTAAGGTAACTTGAAAAAGTAAATTCTGGTGCAGGAGTAAATTCCACTTACCGTTTATAATCTGCAGATTTTACTAAGCTTTAGCAATGCAATTTAATGGTCGAATACTAAATGTAGAAGTAAAATTAATTCAAATAATAGATTTTGTGTCAAGCATTTTCTATATGCAGATTAAACATGTGCAAGAATAAATTCCATTGTCGGGTAATTCGTTTTTCCTGTTTCTTGGTAATGATACCAAAATGCCAGTTTCGCCTGTCAAGGGGGCATAAGCCCCTAATGGCAAGCCCTTGACAGGGAAACAGAATTTTGGTGCAAGGCGGTCAAGACAGGAATGGATAGTCATTCTTTCATATGAAAGATTAAAATCTACTTGTGCAATATTAAATTCCACTGTTGGCTGGAAATGTAGAATTTACTTTTTCATTTTAGGACGCTATTATCAATTAAAAAATTACTTTCTTCCTGCTGTCAGATACGCTATATTAGGAGCACAAGGAAAGCAATCTCCCACAAAGTGGTCAGCTTCATAGTAAACTATAAGCCTACCTGCACGGTCAAGTACAAGGTAGGCTTATTTTACACAATATACCTTCTACATTTTTCGTTACTTTATCTTTTCTACAGGGAAAACCTCTGTCACCTTCACAATCTTCTTCAGGATCCATAAGGCATCATCTGCTGTGATCTCTTTGTTTCCGTCCACGTCCGCTGCTTTTCCCTCTTCCGGCGTCAGTGTTTTCAGTTTCACAACATGCTTCAATACTGCCAGCGCATCATCGGAAGTGATCTTCCCGTTGCCATCCACATCCCCATACATCACAGGTTCCTCAGAGGGCGCCGTACTGGGTTCCGTACTTGGCTCTGTGCTGGGCGCCGTGCTGGGCTCTGTGCTGGGTTCCGTACTGGGCGCCGTCCTCATCCCGTTCCACCGGAGCGCCGCAGACCGGGCAGACTTTGGGCAGCAGATAGGGTTCCGTTCCTTCCGGACGCTTTTCCATCACCACAGACAGAATCTCGGGAATGATTTCCCCGGCCTTCCGGACCAGAACCGTATCTCCGATCCGGATGTCCTTGTCTGAAATGAAGTCCTGATTATGCAGCGTTGCGTTGGTCACGGTCGTGCCCGCCAGACGCACCGGTTCCAGAACGGCCTTGGGAGTCAGCACGCCCGTGCGGCCCACCTGAATTACAATATCCGTGAGCCTTGTGGGTTTCACTTCCGGAGGATACTTGTAGGCTGCTGCCCACCGCGGGAACTTGGCCGTAGAGCCCAGAACCTGACGCTGTGACAGGTCATTGACCTTTACAACCGCGCCATCAATATCGAACTGGAACTGCTCCCGGTTCTCCCCGATCTCCTCGATCCGCTGCGAGACCTCCGCGATGCTTCCGCACATGGAATGAGGAATGACCTTGAAGCCCTTTTCCTTCAGATAGTCCAGAGTCTCCTCATGGGACGAGAAGGTCTTTCCCTCCGCGAGCTGAACGTTAAAGACCTGAATATCCAGACGGCGGGCGGCGGCCACTTTCGGATCCAGCTGCCGCAGAGAGCCTGCAGCTGCGTTCCGCGGGTTGGCAAACAGAGCCTGCCATGTTTTAATCTTATACCCCAAACAGATAAGAAGCTTGTTTGTCTCAATTCAGTAATGAATGAT
>CANQQN010000112.1 GCA_947625995.1 uncultured Lachnospiraceae bacterium | reverse complement strand
TATACCATTGGCGGCGGGATCGGCCAGTCCAGAATCTGTATGTTTTTCCTGCGAAAAGCCCATATCGGCGAAGTGCAGGTGTCTTTGTGGAAGGACGAGGACTGGGATTACGCAAAGGCCCGGGGCGTGCAGTTTTTGTAAGACAAAGCGCGGGACGCGCAGGCCATACAGGAAGCTTCTGCCGCGGCAGGCATTGCGCGGGGAAACTGTCCGCAGCGCATAAATAAAAGATCAATAAATTTCACGGAAACCTGCGGAAAGCCGCAGAGCAACAAAATTCCGAAACACAAAGTATCAAATAAAAAGAGGAGGTTTTTGCATGAAGTACAAGAAAAACTGGGAAGAGACACAGCAGAAATTCATCAATTGGTGGAACCACAAGAACACCGGCCGCCCGTTGATGATCGTCATGGCAAAGAAGGATGAGAAGGTTCCGTTGGACCCCAAATACAATTACAACAATCTGGATGAAAAATATATGGATCCGGAGAAGATGGTGGCCCATTACAGGAATTGGGCGGAAAACATCGAATGGATGGGAGAATCCTTCCCCTGTATGTTCGCGGACTTCGGCCCCGGTTCCATTGCGGGCTATCTGGGTTCTGAGATCAAGTTCGGCGAGCGCACCGTTTGGTTTGAGGAATGTGTGGACGACTGGGACGAGGTGCCGCCTCTGAAGTTTGATCCTGAAAATAAGTGGTTTAAGAAACACATAGAAGTTGTAAAGAAATGTACGGAACTGGCCAACGGCGATTTTGTCAATACCATTCCCGACCTGATGGAAAACATTGACGTGTTTGCCTCCTTAAGGGGCGCGCAGGACACCATTTTTGACATGATGGATGAGCCGGAGATGGTACAGGAGCGCATTCAGCAGATCCAAGACTGTTATTTTGAATATTATGACCGTTTTTATGACATTGTGAAGATGCCGGACGGCTCTTCCTCCTACACCATGTTCTCCATCTGGGGACCGGGCAAGGTGGCGAAGCTTCAGTGTGATTTCTCCGCCATGATGTCCCCGGATCAGTTCCGGGAGTTCATTCAGGAGCCTCTGCGCCAGCAGGCAAAGAAGCTGGACCATGTGCTGTATCATCTGGACGGCCCCGACGCCATCCGTCATGTGGACGCCCTTATGGAGATCGACGAGATCGACGCTCTCCAGTGGACCAGCGGCGACCATGGCCCCGACGGCACGCAGGTAGAATGGTTTGAGCCTATTTACGATAAGGTGATCCGGGCAGGGAAATCCCTGTGGATCAAGGTGTATACGGGCACGGTGGACGACTGGATCGCCGGTGTTGACAGGATCGTGAAGCGTTACGGTTCCCAGCGTCTGTATTTCTACTTCAATCCCATGTCAATGGCGGACGCGAAGAAGCTGATGGCTTACGCGGAGGAGCATTGGAAGGATGTAAAAGGGACCTTTGAAGGCTGAGTTTTGAGAAAAGAACTGACGGCGGCAAAAGAACGCCGGTCCGTCAAAAGGAGGAGAAACAGCGGCGATGTTAAAAGAATTTCAAAATCCTTCCAATCAATACCGGCCCATTCCCTTCTGGTCATGGAATGACAAGCTGGAGATCGACGAACTGGAATGGCAGATCGACGAGATGAAAAAGGCCGGCGTGGGCGGTTATTTCATGCACGCGCGCTCCGGTCTGAAGACACCGTATCTCAGCGAGGAGTGGTTTGCCTGCATCAAAGCCGGTATCGACAAGGCAAAGGAGACCGGCCTCGACGCATGGGCTTACGATGAGGAAGGCTGGCCCAGCGGTTTTGCGGGTGGTCTGGTGCCGGCCATGAGTCCGGATTACCATGCCAAATTTATCTCTCTGAAGGTCCACGGCGCGCCGGAGGAAGCGGACCCGGAGGGATTGCTGGCTCTGTACGCCTACGATCCGGAGACAAAGGAATATAAACGGTTACCGGCAGCGGACAAAGAAACCGGTCATGACGGAGCAGATCCGGCCGGTATCGGATCCGTGTCTGCGCGGGGCAACTGCGGCAAAAGCAAGGAGTGCGTGCGTTACCTTGCGGTGAAGAGAAATACCAATCCCTACTATATCGATACGATGAACAAACGGGCGGTAGAGGCGTTCCTCTCCGTGACCCATCAGGAGTATTATAACCGGTTTGGAGAAGACTTCGGCAAATACATGAAGGGCTTTTTCACCGACGAACCCCGTCTCACCTGTGACAATTTTCTGGATCTGGCATGGTCCGACGGTCTGCCCGGAGAATTTTTGAAAAAATACGGTTACGATATTCTGGACTGCATTCCGGCCCTGTATTATCCCACAGCGGATCATGAAAAGGTGCGCTATGATTTCTGGCGGCTGGTGAACCACCTGTTTGTTCATAATTATATGAAGACCATCTACGACTGGTGCGAGGCCCACAACTGCAAGGCTACCGGCCACATTATGATGGAAGAGAGTATTTTCAGCCAGATGACCAGCACCGGCGGCGTGATGCCTTTTTATGAGTTTTTACATATTCCCGGCATCGACTGGCTCCGCCGGCCTATCTCCTCGCCTGTGATTGCGAAGCAGGTGGGCTCCGTGGCCTGCCAGCTTGGGAAAAAGCAGGTGATCACCGAGTCCTTTGCGCTAAGTGGCTGGGACGTGACCTTTGAGGAATTAAAATGGATCGCCGAGTGGCAGTTTGTCAACGGCGTGAACCAGATCTGCCAGCACCTGCAGGGCTACACCATCCGGGGCGTCCGTAAGAGGGATTATCCCCCTTCCCTGTTCATTCAGCAGACATGGTGGAAGGAATACGCAAAATTCAACGATTATCTGGGCAGGCTGTGCGCAGCCCTTTCCGCAGGCAACCAGCGGGCGGACGTGCTTCTGCTCCATCCTATGGGCAGCGGCTATGTGCTTTACGACGGCACCCGCACCGATGAGATGCGGGCGTTGGACGACGCCTTTACCGCGGCAAGCGAAACCCTGTCCGGACTGCATATCAGTTATCATTTTGGAGACGAGACGATCATAGAACGTCACGGCAGCGTGGACGGTAGCCGGTTTGTGGTGGGAGAGATCGGCTATGATACGGTGATCCTGCCGCAGATGTACGCCATCAACGGGCGTACGCTGGAGCTTTTGCTTATCTTTGCGGCAAATGGCGGCACCGTACTCTCCATGGGACGGCTTCCTTCCTATTCAAACGGCTCTATGGAGGATCTGAAGAAGCTGGAGGCCGTGGCCGAAAAGGTGACGCCGGAGACTGTCCGCGGGAAAATGGCGGAAAAGAAACTGCTGTCCCTCAGTATTGCGGGAGAAGCGATAGGAAATGTGGCAGAAAAAGACGCCTGCGGCGGCGCGGCGGACTACAGGAACGAGGTGCAAAGCATTTCCTATCAACAGAGAGAATGTGAGGACGGCACGCTGTTGTTTATGGTGAACCATAGTCAGAAGGAGACGTACCGGACGACGGTGACGGTGTTTGACCGGGCCTGCAGCGTGCAGCGGCTGGCGGCGGAAACGGGAGATTGCGCGCCGGTATCCTTTGATGCTTCCGGTGGGGATACCGTATTCTCGCTGACCTTTGAACCGATGCAGTCTTATCTGATCCTGCTGAAGGAGCTTCCGGCGGACGCGGAGAAGCAGGTTGCCCTTCCGGTAACGCCGGTGCAGGCCATTGTGCCGGGGCAGCGGTGGCAGGTAGAAAAGATGGATCTCAACACCATGACGCTGGACCGGTGTATGTACGCCATCGACGGCGGCGACTGGCAGGGGCCTGTGGCGGTGATCCGCCTGCAGAACATCCTGCTGGATCTGAAGCGTCCCTGTCATGTGAAGCTGAAATTTGATTTTGAAATAGCGGAAAATATGGATCTTGCAAAGAATCAGGCCTTTTATCTGGTGGTGGAGGATGCGCCTCTCTATGAGATCACGGTAAACGGGCGGCCTGTCTCCACAAAGGAGCAGGGCTACTGGAAGGACAAATCCTTTAAAAAGGTAGATATCCGTCCGGCAGTGCAGAAGGGCGCCAATGAGATCCTCATGGAAACAGACTTTAAACAGCCCCAGAAGGTCTACGACGTGCTTTACGGCGAGGACGTTTACGAGACGGAGATCAACAAGATCACTTTTGATATGGAGATTGAAAACATTTATCTGCTGGGAGATTTCGGCGTCGTTTCAAAGAGTCCTTACGTGAAAAGAGAGCGCAGGGCCATGGTCACCGAAGGGCCTTTTGTGATCACGGATGCGCCGACGGAGTTTGAAAACGGTGATTTCACCACAGCGGGTCTGTTGTTCTTTGCGGGGCAACTGACGGTGGCGCAGACCATTTCTGTCTGCAAGGAAGCGGGCAAGCGGCAGATCTTAAAGATCGGCAATCACAACGCGCCGCTGGTACAGGTATTTGTAAACGGTGTAAAGGTGAAGGATTCTCTGTGGGCCCCCTATGAGGCGGATATTACCGACGTGGTAAAGGACGGGGAGAATCTTATCGAATTGAAATTCTTTGCCTCCAACCGGAACCTGTTCGGCCCCCACCATCATATCAATGGGGAGTGTTACAATGTGGGCCCGGAAAGCTTTGCCGGAAAATGGAGTTGGGTGGAGCGCCAGTCCGAGGCGGACGCCACCGAGATCTTCGATACGGACAAGGATTTCTGGACAGACACCTACTGCTTTGTGGAATTTGGTCTGCCCTGCGGCAATAGAGATTGAGAAAGAATAGAAAAACGCAAAAAGAAAACCGATACGATTTGTATCGGTTTTCTTTTTGTACCTTTCGGCACGTCGCATCCGGGGGAGTGGATGCTGAATAAAGGGAAATACTATTAAAAAGAAAGTGGCTGGCAAAATCAAACGGCGGTTTCTCTCAACTGGAACTTGTACAGTTCCTTTTCGGTAGACACCTTTTCTATTTCGGCTCCGAGATTTTGGAGCTTTTCTTCAAAACGCTCATACCCGCGCTGGATATAAACGATATCTTCTACAATGGTGATGCCCTCTGCGGCCAGTCCGGCAATGACGAGGGCTGCTCCGGCCCGCAGGTCGGGGGAGCTTACGATGGCGCCGGAAAGCTTATCCACGCCGGTAATGATGGCGGTGTTGCCTTCCACCTTGATCTTTGCGCCCATACGGGATAATTCGTCTACATAACGAAAACGGTTTTCAAAAATGCTCTCCGTGACAATGCTTGTGCCTGAGGCAAGCGCCAGCGTAACGGAGATCTGCGGCTGCATATCTGTAGGAAATCCCGGATAGGGAAGTGTCTTGATATGGGTGTTGTGCAGCTTGTTTTTGCAGTAAACGCGTACCGCGTCGTCGGATTCTTCCACCTGACAGCCGATCTCCATAAGCTTGGAGCTTAACGCCTCCAGATGCTTGGGGATCACGTTTTTTACGGTAACGTCGCCCTGCGTGGCGGCTGCGGCAAACATAAAAGTACCTGCTTCGATCTGATCGGGGATCACGGTGTACTCGGTACTGTGAAGCTTGGAAACGCCCCTGATGCGGATCACGTCGGTACCGGCGCCCTTGATATTGGCTCCCATGCTGTTTAAGAAGTTGGCAAGGTCTACAATATGAGGCTCCTTTGCGGCATTTTCCAGAATCGTAGTGCCCTCCGCCATGGCCGCCGCCATCATCACATTGATCGTAGCGCCTACAGAGACAACGTCGAAATACAGGTGAGTGCCGTGCAGGTGGGTCGCTTCCGTGGAAATAAAGCCGTATTCAATGCGCACATCCGCGCCAAGCGCCCGGAATCCTTTTAAATGTTGATCTATGGGGCGGGTGCCGATGTTGCAGCCTCCCGGAAGAGGGACCTCCGCTTTCTTATACTTGCCCAGCAGCGCGCCAAGCAGGTAATAGGAAGCGCGGATCTTTTTTATGTATTCGTAATCCAGACTCAGTGTCCTGATACCGGATCCGTTGATCTTAACAGTATGCCTGTCTATCCTGTTTACATGTGCGCCGATTCCCTCGATGGCCTGTAATAAAACATTGATGTCGCTGACGTCAGGCAGGTTATCTATGGTTACGGTTTCATCCGTCATAATGGAGGCGGCCAGAATACCAAGCGCCGCATTTTTCGCGCCGCTGATCTCGACCTCACCCACAAGGGGGATGCCGCCCTTCATGATATATCGCTCCATATCGCACCTCTGGATGTTCTTATATCTATCAAATCAAATTATAAAATAAAATTCAAAAACCAATACCTTTCCTATTATAACATAAATTAGCAATTTGTAAATCATTATTTGCGAAAGAAATGGGCGAACATGGGTCAAACATCCCCAAAG
>CANQQN010000111.1 GCA_947625995.1 uncultured Lachnospiraceae bacterium | reverse complement strand
TATCTCCACCACGCAGCCCACTGTAATGGGAAGCTGCCCCTGCGGCACTACCTTTCCCTTTGTCTCATAGATCAGGATCACTTCATCGCCGGTGGGATATACGTCTTTCAGTATATGTACCTTCAGCATGGGAAAATCCGGAAGGTTTGCTTCCACCGCGCGGATCGTACCTGTATAAGATTTCTTAATAGCAAGAATACCTTCCTTTGCACCCATAGTCTCAACAAGAAGCTGTGCGCCGGAAAGTATCTCTCTCACATATTTTTTCATAAGCTGGCGGTCCACCTTGATCAAAGGCTCACATTCCGCACAGTTGACTATGACGGTTTCTGCCTGATCGGAAAGCTTCGCGTAGGTAGGAAATCCGGCCCCGCCGGCTCCCACAACGCCTGCCTCCTGCAGGACATCCTTCAATTCATTCAGCTTCATCTTCATCCTCCATACCTGAACCGGTTATGATCCCATCCGGTCCGCTGTCGTCCGCCGGGGATGTCACTCCACAATGACGATCTTCTGAGGATCGTCCACAATACCAACCACACAGGCATCCACAGGGCAGTCCGGCGCGCTGCAGGCAACTCTTGCCGCGCTGCCGGTAGAGACAAGCACGATCTCATTGATGCCTGCGCCTACCTCGTCTACAGCTACAATACGCTCTCCCGCAAACTGGGTCATTTTTTCCATGGGATCCACAATCAAAAATTTGCTTCCCACCAAGTTGGTATTTTTACGGGTACAGATCACGGTACCCACCACTTTACCAATAATCATAGCCATTCACTCCGCTTATTTACTATTTGATCAGAATGCCCATATCCTTGCCCACGCCAAGACCGTTGGCCTCGTCGGTATCAATGTGCATCTCCAGAGTAAAGGTTTTATCTACACGGATCTGCACTTCCTCAAAAATACCGCCTCTGCCGTTGGCAAACCGCACTTTCACAATGTCGCCGTCTTTCACGCCAAATTTCTGTGCGTCCGCCGGAGACATATGAATGTGCCGCTTGGCAATGATACAGCCTTCCTTCAGATATACAACGCCTGCAGGCCCCACCAGCGCGATGGGTGAACTGCCCGCAACATTGCCGGACTCACGGACGGGGGGATTCAACCCCAGACGGATGGCGTCTGTACGCGCCACTTCCACCTGAGATGCCTTTCTCTCCGGTCCCAGGATACGGACGTTTTCAATGGCCCGGAGCTTTGTGCCTACAAGGGTGACGCACTCCTCCGCAGCAAACTGCCCGCCCATCAGTTCTTTCTTTTTGTGAAGCTGGTAGCCCTTTCCAAATAATATATCCACATGTTCCCGGGTGAGATGCACATGACGCGCGGAGACACCGATGGGAATCTTGTTTTCAGATTCATAACCGCCCAAACCATTGAGCCTTGCGATCACCTGTCTCGTGATCTCTTCTACTAATGCCTGTTCCTGCATAACTATCCTCCATTCCAAAGACACCGTCTGAGGAAATCTGCACTTTGAAAAAGCGTGCAACCGGAGACGCTTCATCTTAACCGGAGACTGCTTCAAACTCTGGGGTTCCAAGCAATCCCGGCTGTATAAGATGAAGCCTCAATCGTTGCATTTTCATGTCTGATTACTTCAATTCCGGAAGAATCTTCTCAACGTCTGTATGAGGTCTGGGAATTACGTGAACAGCGATAACCTCACCAAGCTTCGCTGCGGTAGCTGCACCGGCTTCCACTGCTGCCTTGACGGCGCCAACATCACCGCGAACCATCACGCTTACCAGTCCGGAACCGATCTTCTCTGTGCCGATCAGCACAACATTTGCAGCTTTGCACATAGCATCTGCTGCCTCGATAGATGCTACAAGACCTCTTGTCTCAACCATACCTAATGCTTGAAGTTCCATTATGTATCCTCCTTATAATTTGTGTTTATATTAATTTTTATTGCTAACATATCTCTGTGCCAGCCTACGGCCACATCCACTGATATCCGCACCTGCTTCCCGCCGGAAACACCGGCGGCAATACATGCGTCAATAGGTCAGCCCTTGTGGTTTTCCGTATTTCTCAGCACTTTTTGCCACCAGCTTCATAGTTTCCTCATGAGGATTCGCGATCACAGCCGCCGCGACGATATTACCCTTGGCTTTCTTCTTTGCAGCCTCCACAGATTCTGTTACTGCGGAAACCTGCCCCTGCACAATGATCGTCACCAGACGGCCGCCCAGCTTTTTTTCCCATGTAAGGAAACGGATGTCCGCCGTTTTCAGCATGATATCCAAAGCTTCAATGGCGTCTGCCAGATTGGGTAATTCAATCAATCCAATGGCTTTCATGGTTATCTCCCTGTTGACCTTCGGCAACAGACTGCCCTGTGACAATCAGCCGCCTTACCGGTCTGCTTTCATTATTTAAGACCCGGCAAAATCTTTTCTACGTCTGCATGAGGTCTGGGGATCACATGCACCGCTACCAGTTCGCCAAGCCTGCCGGCTGCTGCCGCGCCGGCCTCCGTAGCTGCCTGAACAGCGCCTACGTCACCCCGCACAAGTACGGTCACCAGTCCGGAACCGATCTTCTCCGTTCCTACCAATACAACGTCTGCCGATTTTACCATTGCATCTGCTGCTTCAATGGATGCTACAAGACCTCTTGTCTCGATCATTCCTAAAGCTTCCTGTGTCATCATGAACACACTCCTTCCCTAATACTATACCTTATATTGCGCTGATTTTCAACAATTTCTCCGTATCCTCCGTGGGATTTGGAATGATATGCTTTGTAACCACGCCTGTCAGGCTGTTTGCAGCCTTTTCAGCGGCATCCATGGCCGCCTCTACATCTGCCACGCTTCCCCTGAACTTCAGGATCATGATCAGGGGAACCGGAAGAGAATCGGCATTGGCAGGTTTGTTTTTGTCCAGCGCGTCCACTGTCACATTGGCCGCTTTACAGGCCGCGTCCGCCGCCACAAAGGCTGCGCAGCACCCGAAAACCTCGATCATACCGACTGCGTCCATGAACTGTCACCTCTTTTCCATTCTCGTTCCTGTGTCATTTTCATTGACATCTGTATCTTCGCTGTTGTCCCGGCCGGGATCATTCATTTACGATGGCGATCTTTAACCCTTCCATCCGGAGGTTTGTCTGCAGCGCCTCGTTGATCTGGCTTAAAGGGAACTTGTGAGTGATCAGCTTGCTCATGGGCAGGCCGATATCCTTTGCGCTCTTTAAGAAATCAAAGGTAGTGGCGTAATCCCGCAGTGTGTACACCCATGAACCCACGGTAGTGATCTCTTTGGAACAGATATCAAAATGTGGATTGATGGTGGCGTCTCCGCCGTTGATAAAGAAACCAAGCTCGCAGAGGCCGCCGCCGTTGCGGATAAATTTGTAAATATTGGCATGGGCAACGGGAGACCCGGTGCACTGGAAAGCGAAATCTGCAAGATGTCCGCCGAAAGCCGCTTCCACCGCGCCTGCCAGCGCCTCAATGCCCTTGTGATCCTTAAAGTTTACGGTCTGGCTGGCGCCGAGCTCCTTCGCGAAGGAAAGACGCTTCTCCTCGCCGTCCACCGCCACGATGTTCTGGATACCCATGGTCTTTAAGATGGCGATACAGATCAGACCGATCGGGCCGCAGCCCTGTACCACTACTCTGCTGTTGAACCGCAGGATATTGGTGGTCTTTGCCCGCTCTACCGCATGGATCAGCACCGCGCAGGGCTCGATAAGGATACGGGAATCCAGATCCAGATCGCTGACATTGAATACGGTGGAACCGCCTCTGATAAATATGTAATCGGAAAACCATCCGTTCAGATGATAATCATCGTCGGGAAGAAGCCCGTATACGTCCGCGCCGCCCACGTTCTGCTTGTTTAAGTCGAACATGGTAATATCGGGATTGTCCTTAAAGATCATGCAGGTGACAACCTTGTCGCCTACCTTCAGGGGCTTGCCCGCGGAATCCTTCGTAACATTTTTGCCCATCTTTACGATCTCGCCGGTGCCCTCATGGCCAAGCGCCACAGGGATCAGGTTGAAGGGATCTCTCTTGAACTCGTGGGCGTCTGTGCCGCATACGCCGCAGCCTTCTACTTTTACCAGAATATCGTCATCGCCTACCGGCGGGATGGGAAATTCTTTTACATCAAAATGCTCTTTCTGTGTCAGCATTGCAACCTTTGCCGTAGCCGGAATGGAAGCACTGCCACCGGACGTTCCGGAAGCGCCCATGCCCCGCATTTCAGCAAGCACCTGCTGCACAATGCTCTCTATATTATTCATATCCATATGTAACACTCCTTTTCTATCGGATGCAAAGCGCATCACACATCACGCAGCGTCTGCTCTTCGTAAAGGTCTTTGCGGAGGTAAGGCCTTCCCCTGTCCTGCTGCAAATGGTAAAGGTGGGATATCCCTCACCGCCAAAGCCAAGTGCCGCATAGGAGGGACCGTTCTTTACGAAGATGGCCGTATCCAGCGCCCTGCCGTATCTGGTCAGGTTGTTGACGTTGGTGGAATGCATATGTGCGGAATGGCGGTTGCCATGCTCCAGCCATACGGCAGTCTCAATGCCCTCGTCCACGTCCTTCACACGGACAATGCCCAGAATCGGCATCATCAGTTCCTCAGAGATCAGCGGATGCTCCTTTTGGCCTTCAAAGATGATGCAACGGATTTCATTGCCAACGCTGACGCCGATCTTTTCCAGCAGCACCTTTGCGCTGCGGCCCACGCAATCGCGGTTTAAGATCCTTTTGCCATCCTTGACGTTAAACACGGTCTCGACCAGCTTTGCGATCTCCTCGTCGCTTGCATAGTAGCAACCGGTCTGCTTCATGTAGAAGATCAATTCGTCCGCGATCTGGTCTACCGCCACGACTTCCTTCTCTGCGATGCAGGGAAGATTATTGTCAAAGGTACAGCCGTTTACAATGTCCTCGGCTGCCTTTGGAATATTTGCGGTCTCGTCCACAAGCACCGGCGGATTGCCCGCGCCTGCGCCCAGCGCTCTCTTTCCTGAAGAAAGCACCTTTGTCACTACGCCGGGGCCGCCTGTGGCCACCAACAGATTGATATCCTTGTGGGTAAAGATGGTCTCGCTGACCTCCATGGTAGGATTTGCCACCGCCACCGCCAGATTCTCCGGACCTCCTACCTCCACGCTGGCCCGGTTGATCATGTCAATGGCCAGATTGGAAACGTTCTTTGCCGCGGGATGAGGCGCGAATACCACAGCATTGCCTGCCGCCAGCATACCGATGGAGTTACAGATCACGGTCTCCGTAGGATTGGTGGAGGGCGTTACCGCGCCAATCACCCCGAAAGGTCCCTGCTCCACAAGGGTAAGCCCCCTGTCGCCGGACCATGCCATGGTGGAAAGGTCCTCCGTGCCCGGCGTCTTCTCCGCCACCAGCTGATGTTTTAAAATCTTATGTCCAACATTGCCCATCTTCGTCTCTTTGACGCCCAATTCTGCAAACAACTGCGCATTCTCCAGCGTCTTCTTCCGGATATTGGCAATGATCTTTTCTCTGAATTCCAGCGGCATGGGCTGGATCTCTTTCTGTGCTTTCTTCGCCGCCGCTATGGCATCCTCAATATTCTCAAAGATACCCAACAGCTTTTTCTCAGGCGTTGCGCCTGCCCCGGTCTGCATCCCCTGCA
This sequence comes from uncultured Lachnospiraceae bacterium, assembly GCA_947625995.1. Lineage (GTDB taxonomy): Bacteria > Bacillota > Clostridia > Lachnospirales > Lachnospiraceae > CANQUC01. Next base: position 641 of record CANQQN010000111.1, on the reverse strand, counting down.
GCACGCCGCGGACGATGGCCTGAATGTCCTGTTCGTTAATGGCCAATGAAAACACCTCCCGTCCTTCTATCGTACTGCCTGTCCATTACATCTGTGACAGGATCTTTTTTGTGACCTCAGCAACGATCTTCTCCACATCCGCTGAAGAAGCAGCGCCGCCGGCAGACTTAGAACCGCAGTTGCCGTGGCATCCGCCGTTGCACTTGCCGCCAAGCTCCGCGCAGAGATTTGCGGGGTGTTTACCGGGAAGTCCGAATTGTCTGCGAATCTCATACAGTCTCTGTACCTGCTCCTGAGAAAGCTCCTTGGGGCCGCCCAGCTGACGGGCCTTATAAAGAAGCTCCGCATAGAACTCCAGAGATTCCATCTTGTGATATGCGGAAAGCAGGTCAACGCTGTAGGCCAGCGCGCCATGATTTTCCAGAAGCACCGCGTCGTAATAAGGCAGATACTTTTCAACTGCATCGGGGATCTCCATAGTAGAAGGAGTGCCGTACTCCGCGATAGGTACGCATCCAAGAGCGATGACAGCCTCAGGCATGATCGGCGCCGTCAGAGGGATGCCCGCGATCGCGAAAGCAGTAGCGAAGGTAGGATGGGCATGTACCACAGAGCCCACGTCCGGCCTGCACTTGTACACG
>CANQQN010000110.1 GCA_947625995.1 uncultured Lachnospiraceae bacterium | reverse complement strand
ACAGGAGGCAGGACGGTCTACGGGCTTTCTTTCGATGGTGTTCATAAATCTCTCAATACTGTTCATATAGTTTCTCCTTCCTTTGGTACAAACTGCCTGTACGCCTCATCGTAGGCATATCCGACGGACTGCAGCTTCTCAATGACCACCTCTTTGTCCGTATCAAATGCTCTGCACAGATCATCCAGATCTGCGTATTCATCCCGCAGCTTCATATTCACAAAGCTGAGTAAGATCATCGGATGTGTCGGCATCTTGTATCCTCCCCATATTATCGATACACGCCCGAAATCCTCCGGCGTGTATTTTTCCTATCATTTACAGTATACAATAAAAATTCCGGCTTGTCTTGTGTTTTTCTATAATTTTGTCAGGATTTTCCTTTTCTATTCCGGATTTATCCGATAACTCAGCATATTGTTATCATCCGATTCCTGTTTTTCCATGATAAAATCATTTCAGTGCCTCACTTAAGCTTTCCGGAATCCCCCTCGGCCCTCTCACTGCATGGATCCCATACTTTTCTCCCAGCACATCAAAAGTAAACTGATCCGGTTTATAGCGTTTCAGCAATTTTATCTTCATCAGACTTGTCATATGGACTTTTCCATTATCAAACGGGGAAGGAATATCCGTTTTCGTTACCTTGCATTTATAAAGGATCGCTGACACCGGAGCAGCCATATATAGGAACACGGTGTCCCCCGTTTTGATACCCCTGCCCTGTTTCCAGTTGATCTCATTTTCTTTAGAAAATGCAGCTTCTACGTCATAATACTTCGGATTGGCCGGAATGATCCAATCCTTTGCAGGCCTGCGCGCCTGCTTCGTTTTTGCGGATGCGGTTGCCATATACCCCTCTTCCAGCCATCTGCAGATTTCCTCAAAACTGACTACACCATACAGTGAGATAGAGAGCCAGTTTCCTTTCCTGATATGATAGCCCGGGAAAAAGCCTTCCTGCCGCGCCAGAATATCCGCAAGAAACGGATCCGGGATTTTTACGTTCAGAATATCCACCATTTCTTCTGTTTCCAATCCCAGCTTATTTCCCGGCACATCCATGATAAGCGCAAACCACTTTTGATTATCCTGATGTCGGAAAACCGCATAGCCGGGATAACGCCTCCATAAGTATTCCGGAGAGGCCTTATATTTTTTCTTTATATAAGCAAATAGTTGTTCTCTGTAAGATTTCATATGTGTCTCCTCATGTCTCTGACGTTTTGTGAAGCGAGTCTTCCGGCGTAGACTGCCGTCCGTCTTCTGACTCATGCACATCCGTCTCCTCCCAGAAGCGTCTTACCTCCCCTTCCACCGTGTCCAACCTGCATCTTGTATACCGGTCCCATTCCCTTGGAAAAAGGCTCAGATACTCCTGCTGCAGAAATCGCTCATCCAGCAGGGCAATGACGCCTTTGTCCTCAGCGGTACGGATCACGCGGCCCGCGGCCTGCAGCACTTTATTCATACCCGGATACCGGTAAGCATAAGCAAACCCGTCCTCCAGATGTTCCCCATAATAGGCTTTCAGAAGCTCTCCCTCATTGTCAATCTGGGGCAGTCCTGTACCTACGACGATCACGCCGATCAGCCGCTCTCCTTTCAGGTCGATCCCCTCTCCGAAGATACCGCCCATGACGCAGAAGCCGATGAGTGTCTGCCGGTCATCCCGGTCAAACCGGGCCAGAAATGCTTCCCGTTCCGCTTCTGTCATCTGCGGATTCTGCAGCAGATACTGGGTACCCTCCTGCGCGCGCATGCAGCCGACTACCTGTTCCATAAACTGGTAAGAAGGGAAAAACACCATATAATTGCCTTTTTTACAGGCACAGATAGTCTGGATGTATGCGGCGATCCGCTCATATTCTCTCTGGTTTCGGCGTGTATATTTGCTGCTCACATCTCCGGCCACAAGAATTTTTTTATTTTCCTTTGGGAAAGGCGACGGCGCGTACACCGCGTAGTCATCCTCTCTGCCGCTGAGCAGCTTCTGATAATAGGATACCGGCAGCAACGTGGCGGAAAACAAAATACTGCCCACGCCCTTTCCAAGCACTTCATTCAGGTTTTTCGCGGGATTCACACATAAGAGTTTCAGATAAAAATTCCCCCGGTCCGCTTTCTCCGAAGAAAGTTCCGTATAGATCACATAATTTTCATCCAGCCGGTCATAGATATTCAGAAAATTACGCACCCCAAAATAAAAATTCAGGAGCAGTTCCCGAAGCGTCCCTTCCTTCAGGTCCTCCAGATACTTTTCTGTCTCGGCGGCCACATTCATCAAGGACAGGACAAAGCTTTCGATAGATTCCACCACCTCACAGGATTCGCACTCCCGCTTCATCATAAGAAGCTGACGGTTGGCGGATTCCAGTTGTCTGGCAAGCTTGGGCCGCTCAGCCTGCACCGCCCGCTTCACTTCCAGAAAATCTTCCTTGCAGAGTCTGGCGCTGAACATGCTTCTGCCACGGTCCACAAGATTGTGGGCTTCATCTACCAGAAACAGATATTCTCCTGATACGCCCTCTCCGAAAAACCGTTTCAGCCGCACTCTTGGATCAAACACATAATTGTAATCACAGATGATCCCGTCGCACCACAAAGCCGCATCCAGCGAAAGCTCAAAGGGGCAAACATTGTATCTGTCCCCATAGCTTTCCAGAAGCTCTCTTGTAATGTGGCGCTGTTCATTTACAAGGGCAAAGATCGCCTCGTTTACTCTGTCGTAATGTCCCTTCGCACGGGGACAATGTTCCGGGTCGCAGACCGTCTCCTCACAGACACATAGCTTTTCTTTTGCGGTTAGGGTAATGAATTTATAAGAAAGTCCCGCGGCCTCCAGTTGTATGAACGCCTCCTCCGCCACTCTGCGGGTAACCGTCTTCGCGGTGAGATAAAAGATTTTTTCCCCAAAGCCCTCTCCCACCGCTTTGACTGCGGGGAACACCGTAGATAACGTCTTTCCTACGCCGGTAGGCGCCTGAATAAACAATCGTTTTCCATGGTAGATCGTGCGATAGACCGCCGCCGCCAATTCCTTCTGCCCCTGCCTGTAGGGAAAGGGAAAGGCAAGCTCGCGGATAGACACCTGTCTGGTCAGACGCCATTCATATTGAAACCGGGCCCACTTTTCATATTCGCCGATCACCGGCAGAAACCACTGATCCAGTTGTGAAAATGGATATGCCTCATAAAAATATTTGATTTCCTCGGTATCAAGGTTTGCATAGGTCATACGCACTGTGATCTGTTCCAGATCATGCTGTTTTGCATAGATCCACGCATAAACTCTTGCCTGCGCAAGGTGAAGGGGATAAGGGGCCTCCAAATGCTCCAGATCACGGTAGATCCCTTTGATCTCATCTACCGTCACACCTTCTTCCTGAAGCCAGATCCCGTCCGCACGGCCCTCCAGCGTGATCGAGAATTCCCCGCAGTCGAACTCTTCCTTCAGAGGATACTCCGCCCTGTACGCAGACCCCATCCTGCCCTGAAGCTTCCGGTGGATACGGCTGCCTGCGAGCATGGCTTCCTTGTCCTTAAAGCTGCCCTGCGCGCCTTCTATATCACCCTCCCGCAGGATAAACTCTACGAGGGCACGCACAGATATTTTGATTTTTGTGTAGTCTGTTTTTCTCATAGCGATTTTCATAAAGAGAGCGCCTCACCTTGAGACGCTCTCTTATTCTGTGCTTAAAGATTTTTGTAGATCTCCTCATACTGCTTTGCGGATGCGTGCCATGAAAAATCTGCTTTCATACCCCGCTCCACGATCTTGTTCCACTCGCGCTTCTTTGTCTCATAGATCTTCTTCGCATAGCGGATAATGCCCAGCATCTCGTGGGCATTGTAATTACAGAATCCGAAGCCGGTGCCGGTGCCCTCATATTCATTGTAGGGCTCCACCGTATCCTTCAGGCCGCCGGTCTCGCGGACAATGGGTACCGTGCCGTACCTGAGGCTCATCAGCTGACTCAGGCCGCAGGGCTCAAACAGGGACGGCATCAAAAATGCGTCGCAGGACGCGTAGATCTTGTGGGACATAGCCTCCGAGTAGTAAATATTGGCTCTCACCTTGTCATTGTACTTCCAGTCAAAATGACGGAACATATTTTCATAACGCTCTTCTCCTGTGCCAAGAACCACCAGTTGAATATCCTCCTGACACAATTCATCCATAATATACGCAATCAGGTCAAAGCCCTTTTGGTCTGTCAGTCTGGAAACGACGCCGATCATAAATTTCTTATCATCTTTCGGCAGACCAAGCTCTTCCTGAAGAGCTCTCTTATTTTTGATCTTCTCTTTTCTGAAATTTTCAACGGAATAATTATGGGCAATATATTTATCCGTTGCAGGATCGTATTCCTCATAGTCGATACCGTTCACAATGCCGGTCAGGCAATTGGAACGGGCCTGCATCAGACCTTCAAGGCCCTCCCCATAGAAAGGATCCTTGATCTCCTCCGCATAAGTACGGCTTACGGTAGTCACTGCGTCCGCATAGACAATACCGCCTTTTAAGTAATTGGCATCTTTTTTAAATTCCAGCTTATCCGGCGTAAAATAATATTCCGGAAGACCGGTGATATCGCGGATGGTCTTAATATCCCACACACCCTGAAACTTCAGATTGTGGATGGTCATAATGGACTTGATATTCCAGTAGAAATCATTTTCCCGGAAACGGTCCTTCAAAAACACAGGGATCAGTCCTGTCTGCCAATCATGGCAGTGAATGATATCCGGCTTGAAATCCAGCGTGGGAAGGGCGGACAACACTGCCTTTGAGAAAAACGCGAATTTCTCCACATCCTCGTAAATCCTGCCATAGGGCTGCATCCCCGCAAAATAGTATTCATTGTCAATAAAGTAAAACTGGATCCCCTCGTATTTCATTTCCAGCACGCCTACATACTGCGTTCTCCATGCAAGATTCATGTAGAAGTGAGCCTTGTATTTCATCTGACTCTTCCACTCTTCCTTCATGCACTGGTATTTGGGAAGGATCACGCGCACGTCGTACTCCTCTTTATCGAAACACTTCGGAAGAGAACCCACAACATCCGCCAGCCCGCCCGTTTTGATAAACGGGACGCATTCCGAAGCAACAAATAATACTCTTTTCATTGGAACCCTCCTTGATGTACGTTTTTAGCTTTACTACAGATTATCTATATTATACATCTTTTTTCCAATGAATAAAAGCATTTTCTTCATAATTTTGGTTATTTTAACCCATATTTTACCTTCTGTTTTTGTGTTCTAAACGGATCTTGTCGGCTATCAGCGCCACAAATTCAGAATTGGTGGGCTTTCCCTTTCCGTTGTTGATGGTATAGCCAAATAACGCGTCGATGGTATCCATTTTTCCGCGGCTCCACGCAACCTCGATGGCGTGCCGGATCGCGCGTTCCACACGGCTCGGGGTGGTCTGATGCATCTTTGCGATGGTTGGGTACAAAATTTTTGTGATGGAACCCAGCATTTCAATATCATTTACAGACATGATGATGGCGTCCCGCAGATACTGATAGCCCTTGATATGGGCAGGCACGCCGATCTCATGTATGATGTCCGTGACCTCCGCCTCAAGATTCTTTTCTTCCGGCTGCTCCCGATAGCCCACCACATTTCTGCCGGACGTATTCTTCAGGATAGACTGGGGCCGTTTGATGTTTTTGATACGGTTTACCACAGTTTTGTTGTCAAAAGGCTTCATCATATAAAATTTCGCGCCAAAATTCATGGCGATTTCGGTCACCGACTCCTGCCCGATGGCGGACAGCACAATGAAATCAGGCGGGGACTGGATATCCTTGTCCTCCTTGATCCGCTCCATGACGCTGATCGCGTCCATTTTCGGCATGACCAGATCCAACAGCACCACATCCGGCTTTTTTTGCTTGATCAGGCTGTATGCGTCTTCCCCGTTATTTGCAGAACCGACGATCTGCAGATCGTCTTCTTTTGACAGCATTTCATTTAAAACCTTCAAAGTATGCTCATTGTCGTCGGCAATCGCTATGTTTAACTTTTCCATATGTCCCTCCTGTTGATCATGTTTTTTTCTCAAACCTCATTGAACATCCGCGGTTCAATAAGCAGATTTTCCTAAAACCGATATTCCTGTCAATTTTGGGAAACTAATTGTATTATCAATTTGTGAAGGGATTACTTCAAGGTTACAGTTTTGAAAAAAATGTTTAAATTGGGCAGGATTTCTTATTTTTTTGTGTTTTCCCAGCACAAATCGACTGCAAAAAAAGACGAACACTGTCAAAAGT
>CANQQN010000109.1 GCA_947625995.1 uncultured Lachnospiraceae bacterium | reverse complement strand
CCCGAGGTATGCCCCGTCTGCAATCATCCCCAGAGCTTCTTCGAGCTTAACAGCGAAAATTATTAATTATAATGCATTACCGTTAAAAGAGGATGTCTCAAAGGGCATCCTCTTTTTTCTCTGCATGTACGGTTTTTACCATTCTCATGGGGATAAAAATGTCCCCTGCCAGAATTAGAAACAACGTGAGCATTCCCCCGGCTGCGGTGGACATAAACTGCTGTAAGGGACTCCACTCCGTCATCAAAATGGAAAAAATATTGGCGGACATATGCATCAATATCGGCGCCCAAAGATTTTTGTACCGTTCATAGACCCATGCAAACAAGATCCCAAGGATCAGGGCGTACACAAACTGCACCACATTCATGTGCATGACGCCGAAAACCAGTGCGGAAAACAGATTCGCCCACAGAGGAGCGAAAAACTGCCGGAACCCTTTGTACACCACGCCTCTGTAGATCAGTTCTTCTATAAGCGCCGGTACGACAGCGATCCCGATAATCTCAAACAATATATTTCCCTGATAGATCGCTTCCGCCAGTTTCTCATAAGTGGGAAAATACTTGGGAAGCTGGGAGAGGCTAATCAGCATATTGACAGTGACACAGACGGTAATGCCGAACGGAACAGGCAAAAACAGACTTCTTTTATTTACCGCATAAGCTGTCTCCCTTTGATAAAAGATAAAATAAACAATGGGAAACGTGATCAGCGCTGCTGCCATCGTCAGCAATACATTATGCTCGTACAGAATGTCTGTCAGCTTCAGGGCAAGATCATCACCGGAAATGCCCTGAGCGGCAAGCTTGGACCCCCAAACGACCGCCGCCACCGTGGCAACCATCTGCCCGACCAGAAAATACAAAACCGGCGCCAGTACCATGGCCAAAATGGTTTTTGTTTTTGTGTATGTCTTCATTTCATTCACTGAACTGCACCTGCCTCATTCTCCAAAAAATGCGTCAATACCGTCGGCAATTCCTTCCGCGATCAGGTCCTGATATTCCTCTGTGGCCATTCTCGTGTCATCCTCTTGATTGCTCATAAAGCCCATCTCCAGTATCGTCACAGGGATCTCGCACCAGTTGATGCCGCTCATATCGTCACTGACGACAGTTCCTCTGTTGTCAAAACCTGTCTTTTCCGTTACATGATCCACAATGGCTTCCGAAAGCCGTCTGCTGGCGGCGCTCAAACTGCCCACATAGGGATTGCTTTCTCCGGGATACATGGTCAGCGTGCCGCTTGGGCCGCTGCTCTCCGAAGAATTTGCGTGAATACGCACAAATGCCTGCGCGCCGGAATCGTTGGCGATTCGGGCACGCTCCCGGTTGCTGATATCCACATCATTGCTCTCCCGTATCATCACCACCTGATAACCCCTTTCCTGAAGGACTCTCTGCGCCTTTTTGGCGACGGCAAGGGTCAGTTCATATTCCGCAAGCCCGGTATAATTTCCCTGCGTGCCGGAAGAAACCTTCGGCTTGGTCTCGGAAGCACCCGGTCCCACAGGCTCCTCCTCATAATTGCCATGGGCCTGATGCCCCGCGTCGATGGCTACGATCCTGCCGGATGCTGCCGGCTTTGCGGTGTTCATTGGCGCCAACTTATCATCTGAAGCGTCTTTCTGAAATTTCACATAATAGGTGTGCTTCGCTGTTATAGACTCCTCATGGGACATAGTTTCATCGTCCTCCACAGGCAGTTCCTTCAGGGACACATCCACTGTCTGGCTTCTTTCCTTCGACCAGACCTTGTTTCTCGCTGTGATCTTGTAGCTCATGGGAAGCAGCGGCCCCAGCTTCTGCGCCTTCTGATCCGCATCCTCAATGGTCCGCTCTCCGAACACCGGCAGATCCAGTTGGGTCTGATCCGTATCGGACTGGACGATAATATAAACCGCAGGCAGAGTGATCACTTCGTCGTCCTCGTCATAGAACTCATCTTCAATGGTCTCTGTCAGTTCTTTTATCTTCTCTTTGTCACCGTTTACATCCTCCAGAAACGCCTCGATCATCTCTATGGAATATTTCCCGGACTTATCGGACCGGGCATCCCAGTAGCGAAGCATCTGATACAATGTATTTTTATCCTTTTCTTCAATGGCTTTTCGAACTGTCTCAAGAAGAGACAGCGCCGGTTCCTCTGTCTCGGGCGCTTTTGTTTCCTCCACAGCCGCCTCCGGTGTAGGCGTTGCCACAGGCTCCTCTTTTTTGCCGGCACAGCCTGCAAGCAGTAAAAATAACGCCGTCAGACATGCGCAGAAAGTGATTCTTTTCAGTTTCAACGTCCATCCCTCCGTATTACATGCACTCTATGATCAACAAGCCGACCGCCTAACAAAAGTTCCATACAGCCTGTGTACCTTTAACACACCTTTCATTTTCCGGCGGCCTACAACAAAAACTGCGCCATACAGTAATTACCCAGATCGATCCCCCGGGCTGTCAGGCGCAGGTAATCCTCGTCCTCCTCTAAAAGCCCCTGAGATCTTAACAGTGAGATCACATCTCCATATGGCTTATGAACCGGCACCCCTGTCTTTGCAAGGAACCGTTTTTTTTCCACACCGCTCATCATCCGCAGTCCCAGAAACATCAGTTCTTCCATGCGATCTTCTTCTGTGAGCTTTTGTACCTTTTGCGCACTGCGTCCCTGCTTCCTATACGCATTCCGATCCGTAGTATTTGTAAATCTGCATTCTTCCAGCAGCGAAGCGGCTCCCAGACCGAAGCCCGCATACTCCCGGCGGATCCAATAACCGATATTGTGGACGCACTCCATTCCGGGCTTTGCAAAATTGGAAATCTCGTAATGGACATACCCCTGTTCCCTTAAAAACTGGTCCGTCCAACGATACATCTTCCGTTCCGTATCTTCGTCAGGCAGCAGAGCGGTTGCCTCTCCTCTCCGGCGTTTTTCGTCCTCTTCATGATAAGTCTCAAAAAAGGGGGTTCCTTCCTCGATCATCAGACTGTAAGCGGAGATATGAGCCGGCGAAAGGGCTGCCACGCGCTCCAGCGTTTCCTGCCATGCGGCAAATGTCTGCCCCGGCAGGGCGCTCATCAAATCCACGTTGATATTTTCAAAGCCTGCCTCTCCTGCAAGGCGATAGGTATCTAAAAACTCCTCATAAGTATGGATGCGGCCGAGAAGCCTTAATTCCTCATTTCTCGCAGACTGCAGGCCGAGGCTCAGACGATTGATCCCCATTTTTGCCAGACAGAAAAGCTTATGGGCCGTCAAAGTCCCGGGATTTGCTTCTATGGTGATCTCCGCATCCGACTGCAGGGAAAAACCGGCGTATACTGCGTCCATAAGCCTTTTTAGCTGCGTTTCCGTAAGCAGGGAAGGCGTCCCTCCTCCCAGAAATACGGAGACCACAGTCCTGTCCGCCACAGAGGGGGCAAACGTCCGGATCTCGCAGATGAGGGCGTCCAGATACTGCTCCCGCTCCCGGGCGTCGGCAGGAAACGACAAAAAGTCACAGTAGGCACACTTGCGCACACAAAAGGGAATATGAATATATAAAGATAATGGCTTTTTCATTTGTCATCCAGCTTCAACACGCTCATAAAGGCTTTTTGCGGGATCTCCACATTTCCGATCTGGCGCATCCGCTTCTTGCCCTCCTTCTGTTTTTCCAGAAGCTTTTTCTTGCGGGTGATATCGCCGCCGTAGCACTTTGCGAGCACATCCTTGCGCATAGCCTTGACGGTCTCTCTGGCAATGATCTTGCTGCCGATGGCCGCCTGAATAGGGATCTCAAACAGATGTCTCGGGATCTCCCCCTTTAGTTTCTCGCACATTTTCCTGCCGCGCTCATAGGCAGAATCCGCATGTACGATAAAGGAAAGGGCGTCTACCTCCTCCTTATTGATCAGGATATCCAGCTTCACAAGGGGCGCCTGCTGATACCCTTTCATCTCATAGTCGAAGGACGCGTACCCTCTGGATCGGGATTTCAATGCGTCAAAAAAGTCATAAATGATCTCATTCAGCGGCAGTTCATACCGCAGAAGCGCCCTTGTCTCCTCCATGTACTCCATGCCAAGGTAATTGCCCCGGCGCTCCTGACAAAGATCCATGATGGCGCCGATAAATTCTGTGGTCACCATGATCTCCGCGCTGACCACCGGCTCCTCCATATACAGGATCTCCGCCGGATCCGGCAGATTGGTGGGATTGGTCAGTTCGATGCATTCCCCGTTGGTCTTGTAGACCTTATAGATCACGCTGGGCGCCGTTGTGACCAGATCCAAATTGTATTCCCGTTCCAGACGTTCCTGAATGATCTCCAGATGGAGAAGCCCCAGAAAGCCGCAGCGAAACCCGAATCCAAGGGCAACAGAGGTCTCCGGCTCATAGCGCAGGGAGGCGTCGTTTAGCTGCAACTTTTCCAACGCATCCCGCAGGTCCGGGTACTTGGCTCCGTCCGCAGGATACATGCCGCAGTATACCATGGAATTTACTTTTTTGTATCCGGGCAGAGGTTCGGCGCAGGGCTTGTCCCTGTTGGTCACCGTATCGCCCACTCTGGTGTCTTTTACGTTTTTTAGGCTGGCGGTAAGATACCCCACCATGCCTGCGGAAAGTTCTTCGCAGGGTAGAAATTGTCCCGGTCCGAAATACCCCACTTCCACCACTTCCGCTTCCGCGCCTGTGGCCATCATGCGGATGGGCGTACCTCGTCTTACAGTTCCTTCCATAATCCTGCAGAACACGATCACACCTTTGTAGGAATCATACACCGAGTCAAAGATCAGCGCCTGCAGCGGCGCGTCCGGGTCACCTTCCGGCGCGGGGATCCGCTCCACGATCTGCTCCAGCACCTGCTCCACGTTCAGTCCGGATTTAGCGGAAATACGGGGCGCGTCCATGGCCTCGATACCGATCACATCCTCGATCTCATGGGCTACCCGCTCCGGATCGGCACTGGGCAGATCGATCTTATTGATCACCGGAAACACGTCCAGATCATGATCCAGCGCGAGATATACGTTCGCCAGCGTCTGCGCTTCGATCCCCTGAGCGGCGTCCACCACAAGAACCGCGCCGTCGCAGGCTGCCAGACTTCTGGAAACTTCATAATTAAAATCCACATGTCCCGGCGTGTCTATCAGGTTAAAAATATATTCTTCCCCGTTTTTTGCCTTATAGATGATCCGTACGGTCTGAGCTTTGATGGTGATGCCCCGCTCCCGTTCCAGATCCATATTGTCAAGCACCTGAGACTGCATTTCCCTGCTGGTGAGTAGTCCGGTCATTTCGATAATGCGGTCTGCAAGAGTTGATTTTCCGTGATCGATATGCGCGATGATACAAAAATTACGGATTTTGCTCTGATCTATCTCTGCCATTGGTAATCCTCCTTTATTCAGCCTTATTATACAATCTTACAGTTGGAAACACAAGATAATTTACCGACGGAACAGGTGTTTTGGTCTTTTCTGCCTTTTACAGCCTGTGCCCGGCCGATTTTACCTCTGCTTAAGCGAACTTTTTCTTGTTCATAGGCGTTTCTTTTGATATACTGAATGAAAGATTGTTTGCGGGCCCTATGTCCGCAGGAAGAAGATTGTATTTTACAGGAGGTACACATGCCGCTGATGACCTGCAGAGATGTTTCTCTGGCATATGAAGGCAGAACTGTCGCCGCAAATATCAATTTCACGATCAACACCGGGGATTATCTGTGTATCGTCGGGGAGAATGGTTCCGGCAAAAGCACCCTCATCAAGGGAATGCTGGGTTTAAAACAGCCAAGCAGCGGTAGGATCGTCTTTGGCGACGGCCTGCTGCAGACACAGATCGGTTATCTTCCCCAACAAACGCCTGCGCAGCGGGATTTCCCCGCCACCGTCTGGGAAGTAGTATTGTCCGGCTGTCTCAACCGTTGCGGCCTCCGTCCCTTTTATAATAAAAAAGAAAAATCCGTTGCCAAACGCAATATGCAGCGAATGGGTATTGAAGACCTTACCTCCCGCTGCTACCGGGAGCTTTCCGGCGGGCAAAAACAGCGGGTACTGCTGGCGCGGGCACTCTGCGCCACAAAAAAAATGCTACTTCTGGATGAGCCGGCCACCGGTCTGGACCCTCTGGTCACTGCAGAGCTTTACGACCTTGTGCAGACCATCAACCGGGAAGATCAGATCGCTATTGTGATGGTTTCCCATGATATCCAGAGCGCGGTCTCCCATGCCAGCCACATTCTGCATCTGAACCATACGCCGTTGTTTTTCGGAACGACGGAGGACTACCTGCACAGTGAACCCGGAAAACTTTTTTTAGGAGGAACCCATGCTTCTTAAGTTCAGTG
>CANQQN010000108.1 GCA_947625995.1 uncultured Lachnospiraceae bacterium | reverse complement strand
CACTTCCGGTGTCGGCGTTACCTCAGGGGTAGGAGACACTTCCGGTGTCGGCGTCACCTCAGGAGTAGGCGACACTTCCGGTGTCGGCGTCGTTTCCGGATCGTCAGGAACCTGCTCTTCTCTGGTAGCTTTACAGGAAGTACAGGTATAGATCATCTGATTGCCCTTTCTGGTTCCTTCATCCCACACGTGCTCTCCCTCTTCCTTATTCAGGCAGAGGTCTGCGGTACAGAATCTCCAATGGTGTACCGCGTCGTATTCCCATTCTCCGTAAGTATGGGCGGCATAGCTGTTTTCATCGATATCGCCGCAGCTGCAGGCCAGCCAATGGTGGCTGCTGTCGCTGCCCCGCAAGAGATATTCATGCTCGTGAGACTCCAAAAGCCTCTCAAGTATCTGTCCCTGCCGAAGCATATCACCACAGCCGAGGCAATAAAAATCTCCGCTGTAGCCCTCTTTTTCCACAGTGGGAGCCACATAACCTTTCATCTCTTCGCCGCCGGAATGGACAGTCTTGTCATACGTGCCATAGGGCTGCCCGCAATCCTTGCAGACGGCCAGCGTACAGCAGGTGGCCGTGCCGCCGTTGTGCAGGTCTTCCGTGGTATGGTAACTGCACCCCTCGTTCTGGCAGGCCTGATAATGTCCGGTCTCATTAAATAAATACTCTCCGCCGATATTATGGCCGGCTGTTGCGGCCACCATTTCAAACTTGCAGATATCACAGATCACCGGGGTGGTGCAGAGTCCGTCGTCAGCGACCGGAACATGATCCTCGTAATGCTTCTGCTTACAGCCTTCATTAAGACAATCATAGTAATGGCCGGTCTTGTCTGCTTTCCAAGTGGTATCCCAATTATGAGAAAGAGGATCCTTCACCGTATAAGAACAGGTTTTGCAGACCAGCGCTGTGGTACAATCGCCGTCGTCCTCCAGATCATGGGGCACAGGCTCCTCTGTGGCCGCACAGTCCGGATTTTTACAGGTCCGCCAGTGATATTCCTGTCCGGTAGCATAACCGCCGGAGAAATTGTGTGATTTTTCAGCCTTCATCGTCTCATACCCGCATACCGTACAGGTCACCGGCGTCAAGCAGTTATGGTCGTGCTCGCCGGGGCTATGGGGTGCGGTGGTCGTTTTATAATCACAGGTAGAACAATATTGCCAGTGGCCGGAGCCGTCGCTCTGCCAGTCGCCTAAGCTGTGATCCACAAAGTTCTGGCAGAACCCGCAGTTGGGATCTGTACATTCATCCCAAGATTTTTGGTCGTCAAATTTTTTCTTAAATGTATGTTGGTGCGTGTTATTCAGTGGAGGAATAGAATGTCCGCTCTCCACGATCTGGTTACATTTTGTACAGACCTTGTCGCCGGTATAGCCTTCCTCCGTCCATGTGGGATCCTTGTAGTTTTGAACTACCTCAGGTCCTTCATGGTTTTTCGGATTGAAATCACCGTAATCCTGATGGCAATACTCGCAATGTGCTTTGGAACTGCAGGTGGCCGTGCCGCCGGTGTGCTCCTTGGGAGTTTCCGTCGCTTTACATTCGCTGCCGTTTAAGCATTTGTTCTGACAGGTGCGCCAATGGCCGCTTTCATTTCCGGTGTAAAGGGAACCGGAAAACTGATGGCCGCCTGTGCCGTGCATGGCTACATATCCGCAATTTTTACAGATTACTCCCTTGGTACAATCGCCGGTATCAGCAGAAAAATCATGATATCCTCTTTGTTCGGTCACGTCACAGCCGGGGTTCTGGCACCGGTGCCAATGCTGACCGTCATTCATTTCCCAAGAGCCGCTGAAATCATGGTTTTCCTGTGCTTCCGCCAGTACATGTCCGCAGTATATGCATTCATTCTTGATGGTACAGTCCGCTTTTTTTCTGCTTCCCACATGGGCTTCCTTCTGGGTCTCCACCTTACAGCCGGCGTTGATGCACCGCTTGTAATGGAAATTATCGTCTGTGACCACCCACTCATACTGATGGCTGTCAAATGCAGGCTTTACCGTATAGGCGCATTCCGTACACTGAAAACCTTTGGTGCAGTCGCCGGTCTCGGCGGCGCCGGAATGGGGCGTCGGGTCCGTCTTATATGTACAGCCGTCATTGCTGCACTCCTTCCAGTGATTGTTTGCGTCATATTTTTCAACAAGCGTATGCTCAGCTTTTGCCGTCAGGGGTTTACTGCACCTGAGACACTGTGAGGGGGTGGTACAGTTCCCGTTATCTCCGTAGTTGTGGCCCAGCGCCTGTCCTCTGTTCTCAATCTGCTTCTGCTCTTGGCAATAGGCGCACACAAAAGCCCATTTTTCCGGCTCTTCACAGGTTGCATCCGCCACCTTCACGCGGGTTGAAGACCAACTGTGCCCGCCTTTGACTGTTCTTTTTTCAAAAGCGTCGCACCGCTCGCAGTCTCTTTTCTGAACGCCGCCCTGCGTACAGCTTTGGGCAGGCGATTCAAAATACCATTCGCCGAATTTATGACCCAGAATAGGCGTCTTTTTAATATCCTTTACTACGCCGCAATTTGAACACTTCTGGTAGGTTTCGCCTTCCTCGGTACAGCTTGCCTCCTTTGTCTCCGACACCCATGCGTGTCCTTCGCCCTCGCTTTCCGAATACAATTCATTATTCTCTTTCACCGGCTGTCCGCATTTTTTACAGGGGCTGACTTTGATCTCCCCGCCGCCCCCGCAGGGTGTCTTCATCTCATAGTTTGACTCGTCAAACTCATGTCCCAAGGGCCTGCTGCCTTCATCTTTACTGGCTCCGTAGGGTACAAAGGGGTGCCCACATAACTGACACAGATACATGGTCTGCTTCTTTTGCGGTTCCGTACAGGTAGCCGGGATCACATAATCCTGTCTCCCGCCTAATACATGGTTCTGATTGATCTCTGTTTCTTCCTTCAATCCCTCCGCGTCCTTGGCGATGATCAGGATCGTCCCTGTTTCATCATAGGAAGACAGATCAAGCTCCAGCGTATTGGTACCGCTATGCTTTACCTCCGCAAAGGTTTTTCCCGCCTTTTGTGCCTCTATGGAGACAAGATCGCCGTCGGCATCGGTAGCAGTCACCTTAGGCAGTTTCGTACAAAAGTAATTGTAGTTTCCCAGCTGAAAACCGCCTTCCGACTTTGTAACGACAAGCACCGGAGCAGATCCGGTTGCAGCCTCCCTTAGATCTGATTCGTGGCTGTGCCCTGTGCTCTCAGAGGCAAACGCCTCGGGGGCATTTTCATATTCCGCGCATACAGAACCCGCCGTCATGGCGAATGCCAGCACTACACAAAGCAACAGAGATAAAGTCTTATGCCACGTGTTTTTCATAATATCACTCCTCCCCTATTTCTGTTACATAACATATAAAGATCTCATGATCTTACAAGTATCATAGTACACGAAATCTACTTATACCGCAAGCCCCAATTATTACATATTTTAATGGCAGGAGCTTTCACGTTGAGGCCATACCGGCAACGTTTTGATTCATTTATAGGCTTTTTACAAAATGAAAGCGCCGATCAAAGTTTCTTTTCGGCGCTTTCTGATTTTGTTGAATAATGTTGCTACCCGGAGCGGCTGTCAACGTTATTTTTTCTTCAGATTACCAAGCAGGCCGCGTACAAAATCGCGGCCCACCTCCCGCCCTACGGTGCTGAACATGGTCGTGATGGTCTTTGTGATGGGCGCAAGCATTTTTTCTCGCTTTCTGGCAGCCCTGTCTTCCTCACGCTCTCGCTCTTTTTTCTCGCGGAGCGCTTCCCGCTCTTCTTTTTCACGCTCCCGTTCTTCTTTTGCCTCCTGCTTGGCCTGCTCTTTGGCTTCCTCCTCAGCCCGCTCTTTGGCTTCTTCCTCCTGAAAACGCTTCTGCAAAAGCTCAAAGGCGGATTCCCGGTCTACCATGGTATCGTACTTGGGTCCACAGGGATCCTTCATCATACAGGTCCGACGCTGTTCATCGGTAATGGCGCCCATGTGGCTCTGAGGCGGCAGCACATGGCACTTCTGCACCATGCCAGGCACACCGTTTTCATCCAGAAAAGAGATCAGCGCTTCGCCCACGCCAAGCTCCGTGATCACCTGCCCGGTATCAAAATCCGGATTAACCCGGAAAGACCGGGCCGCGGCCTTCACCGCTTTCTGATCCGCAGGCGTATAAGCCCGGAGCGCATGTTGCACCCGGTTGCCCAGCTGAGACAAGACCTCATCGGGAATATCCGCAGGGCTCTGGGTGATAAAGTAGATGCCGACACCCTTGGAGCGGATCAGCTTCACCGTCTGCTCAATCTTATCCAGCAACGCTTTGGGCGCATCGTTAAACAGCATATGGGCCTCGTCAAAGAAAAATACCATCTTCGGTTTTTCCATATCGCCCGCCTCCGGCAGCATCTCAAAAAGCTCGGAGATCATCCACAGCAGGAAGGTGGAATACAGTACGGGGGAATTGATCAGCTTCGTGCAGTCCAGCACGTTGATATAACCTTTGCCTGACTCGGACAGGCGCATCCAGTCCTTCAGATCCAGCGCCGGCTCCCCAAAAAACTGCCGGCCCCCTTCATCCTCCAGCCGCACCAGACTGCGGGAAATGGCGCCCACGGTCTGCTTGGTGATATTGCCGTAGCCTGCAGAAAACCGGCTGGGGTCAATGGCGATGTATTCCAGCATCGACCGCAGATCCTTCAGATCCAGCAACAGCATTTGATTGTCGTCCGCAATGCGGAACACGATAGACAACACGTCCGTCTGGGTATCGTTCAGTCCAAGGAGCCGGGCAAGAAGCGTTGGCCCCATCTCGCTGATGGTGGTACGCAGAGGGTGACCGCCTTTTCCATAAATATCCCACAGACAGGTAGGGTACGCTGTATAGGTAAACCCTTCCAGCCCGTATTTCTGGATACGTTTCTGCATATCCTCCGTATCGGTTCCCGGCTCGCACATGCCCGCCAGATCGCCTTTTGCGTCCGCCAGAAATACCGGCACGCCGCAGTCACTGAAGGACTCCGCCAGCACCTTCAGGGTGATGGTCTTGCCGGTACCGGTGGCGCCGGCAATAATTCCGTGGCGGTTGGCCATCTTGGGAACAATACTCACATGATCGCCGGACGCATTCTCCGCAAGTCCGATCCAAAGCTCACTATCTTTAAACATAACTGCCTCCTTCCGCAGAATGTACGTTTCTTTTCAGTCTTCATATTCCAGCCTGCAGAACACGATATTCATCCGCTGCCATGTGTAGGTGATCAGGATCTCATTTCGGTCACCACAGATAACGGCGGGATAACAATAGGCGCCTTCTCCGGTCTCCAGATCCAGCAGATCCGTGAAAGTATCGCCATTGTCTTTGGACGCCGCCACCGTAAGGGGCGTGCGGGGACCGTTAAACGTGCCTGGGAGATTTTCCCTCGGATTGTATACCAGCACAAGGTCTCCGTTTTGCATACACGCCAGATCAATGCCGCTGTTGTTGTTATAAATGCCGGTGTCATAGGCGGTACACCATGTGCGGCCGCCGTCTGCGGAGTCGCTGCGGAAGATCCGGGAGCCGGTGCTGCGAAGGAGCATATGTACCTCTCCCGCGTGGTCCTGCCAGAGGGTGGGCTGGATCACGCCCTTGCCAAATAAGAGCAGCCGATCATAGGGCCGATGCATAACGCGGGAATCCGTCCCTGCCCGGCGTACCGGCACAAGGCTGCTCATTTCCCATGTGGCGCAGTCATCGGTGGAAATGTCCACAAAAGCGTCCCAGATCTCCCCTTCAAGGGATGCGGGCGCCAGCACGGTGCCATCCTTTAAGCGGATAGGTTTATTTTTTACGGGACCCCTGCCGCCGGTCTCATCTCCCGGCACCAGTTCCCGCGGCGCGGTGAATGTCACGCCGCCGTCGTAACTCTCCGCAAAATAAGTCTTCCATGCGGGGATCGTGGCTCCCACCTTGAAAAACAAAAGGATCGTGCCATCCAGCTTCTGAAACAGCACCGGGTTCCACATGGCTGTGCCCCATACCCGTGCCGCGACGCGGGGAGCCTCCCACTGGCCGTCCACCCGCCTTGACACCCAGATATCCACATCGGGGCCTTTCTCACGGCTGCCGCCGAACCATGCGGCCACGACAATGCCGTCTGCTGTCTGGATCAATGTGGAAGCGTGACAGCTGTCAAAGGGCTTATTTTCTTCCTTGATAATGAATTCCTGTGTAATCTTTTTTACTTTCATAACATTTTCCTCCTGCAGCGGGCTTCCCCTTCAAAATTTTTTCCACAGTATATCATGAACCTCATCTGTAATCTCGTTACTGCCTCATATTCGGACATGCCCGGTCTGCTTATCATTATATCACAGCAGAAAACCCTTTTACAACAAAACTGTTTTC
>CANQQN010000107.1 GCA_947625995.1 uncultured Lachnospiraceae bacterium | reverse complement strand
CACGAAAAAAATGTGTTCGGACAGTTTGATGAATATGTAAAGAAGATAGAGAAGGCCCTGACGGTATCTGTCATTGCAAGAGACAGCGAGATAAAGCTCATTGGGCAGGAAGCAGCCGTTGACCGGGCGAAGATGGTATTTTTTCAGCTTGTAGAGCTTTCTAAACGAAATACGTCGATCACGGAACAGCAGGTAGACTATGCCATTGCCCTTTCTTTTGAAGAAAACAACACCGCGCTTTTGGAGATCGACAAAGACTGTATTTGCCACACCATCAATGGAAAGCCGGTGAAGCCCAAAACCATCGGCCAGAAGGATTACGTGGAGAGCATCCGCCACAAGATGATCACCTTTGGCATCGGCCCCGCAGGGACGGGAAAGACGTATCTTGCCATGGCAATGGCCGTCACCGCGTTTAAAGCCGGAGAGGTGGGTCGTATCATTCTTACAAGACCGGCTATTGAGGCGGGAGAGAAGCTGGGATTTCTTCCGGGAGATTTACAGAGTAAGGTAGACCCTTATCTTCGCCCCCTGTACGACGCCCTTTACCAGATCATGGGGCCTGAGAGCTTTATGAGAAATATGGAAAAGGGCCTGATCGAGGTGGCGCCTCTCGCCTATATGAGAGGACGGACCCTTGACAACGCTTTTATCATTTTGGACGAGGCGCAGAACACCACCCCTGCCCAGATGAAGATGTTTTTGACGCGGATCGGCTTCGGCTCCAAGGTGATCGTCACCGGCGATTCCACCCAAAAGGATCTTCCTAAAGACGTGAGATCCGGTCTTGAGGTGGCTATGCGCGTGCTGGAAAAGCTGGATGATATCGCGTTTTGCAGGCTTACCAGCAAAGATGTGGTGCGGCATCCTCTTGTACAGAAGATCGTCACCGCCTATGAGGATTATGAGCAAAGGACCAAGCAAAAGGGAGGGCGCAATGAGTCTGTACATCGAAAAAGAGTATGAGCTTTTCCTTGAGATCGATTATGAAAAGATCGCAGAACGTGTGGCGGAGGCAGTGATCGAGGAGGAAGGCTGTCCCTATGAATGTCAGGTCAATCTTTTGCTCACGGACAACGAAAATATCCGGCAGTTGAATGCCCGGCACAGAGAGATCGACGCGCCCACAGATGTACTTTCCTTTCCTATGATCGAACCTGAGATGATCCGTGATCACAAAAGCTTGGAGTCATCGGCGGCTTCTTATTTTGATCCGGACAGCGGAGAGCTTCTTCTTGGGGATATTGTGATCTCTTTAGACAAGGTATCGGAGCAGGCGAAGAATTACGGGCATTCTCCCACCAGAGAGTACGCTTTTTTGATCGCGCACAGTATGCTCCACCTTTTTGGATACGACCACATGACAGGAGAAGAGGCTGCCGTAATGGAGGACAAGCAGGAAAAGATACTCCATGGCCTTGGCATAGAAAGATAGTTTTTTAGAAATCGACTTACGAATTGAGGATAAACCTTTATGGGTAAAAATAAAAAGCATGCGAATTACATCATACAGGGCAGCATCCTTGCCATCGCGTCTATCGTAGTGCGGATGATCGGCCTTTTGTACCGGGTTCCCCTTACCAATATTCTGGGCAATGAGGGGAACGGCATCTATTCCAACGCCTACGAGATATACAGCATTCTTTTGCTGATCTCTTCTTATAGCCTTCCGCTTGCAGTTTCCAAGCTTGTGTCCGCCACCATCGCGAAAAAGCAATACCAGAACGCCTACCGGTATTTCAAGCGGGCGTTTGTATTTGCCTTTGTTGTGGGGCTCTCGGTGGGACTGCTCACTTACGTTTGCGCGGATTTTTTCGCCGGCACCCTGTTAAAGTCCCCTTTAAGCGCTTATGGCCTGCGGGTACTGGCTCCCTGTATCTTTCTTGTGGCACTTATGGGTGTCTTCCGGGGATATTTTCAGGGACTGGGTTCCACTGTGCCTACCGCCGTGTCCCAGATCATTGAGGGGATCGTCAATGCCATCGTCAGCGTGGCGGCGGCCAAGATCCTTTTTGATATCGGCCTGAAAAGTGTGGAGCATCCTGAGGAACTGAGCGTGGCCTACGGCGCCGCGGGAGGGACTCTGGGTACGACTATGGGGGCCTTGTTCGGCCTTGCTGTTCTTGTGATCATCTTTTTCATGTATCGCCGGGTGGTCAAACGTTCTCTCAAGCGTGACCGCACCGGGATCGTGGATTCCGACAGGCAGATCTATAAACTGCTGATCCTGACCATCGTGCCTGTTGTTTTAAGTACGGCAGTCTACAATATCAGCAATGTTCTGGATCAGGGCGTGTTTAACAACCTGATGCTAATACAGGGATTCACAAGAAAAGAGTACAACAGCATGTGGGGCGCTTTCAGCGGCAGATACCGTCTCCTTACGAATGTGCCTATCGCCATTGCTTCCGCGCTGGCTGCGTCTACGATCCCAAGCATTACGGTCGCCCGCGTATCCGGTGACAAAAAGGATATGATGCAGAAAATTCAGGATTCTATCCGCTTCACCATGGTCCTTACCATTCCCTGTGCCGTGGGGCTGACGGTACTGGCGGGACCTATTTTGCGGCTTCTTTGGAGCAGCGGCAACGCAGAGGCGGAGATCATGCTGATGGTGGGCAGCATCTCTGTGGCTCTTTACGGGCTTTCTACGCTGACCAACGGGATCCTGCAAGGAATCGACCGTATGCGCATTCCTGTGCGTAACGCCTTGATTTCTCTGGCGCTTCATCTGGTGGTTCTTGTGTTGCTTCTTCAGGTTTTTAAAACAGGTATCTATGCGGTGGTATTTGCAAATATTTTCTTTGCCGCGATGATGTGTTTTTTGAACGGCTCCGCCATCAGAAAAGAATGCGGGTATAAACAGGAGATCAAAAAAACCTTTCTGATCCCTGCCATCTCATCCCTGATCATGGGCGCGCTGTCCCTGATCGTGCAGCTTGCGTGTTCCGGACTGATAGGAGACCGGATGGCTACAGTCGTTGCGCTTGTTGTGGCAGTCTGCAGTTACTTTGTACTGTTGATCAGGTTGGGAGGCGTCAATGAAGAGGAACTGCACCGGTTTCCCAAAGGCGGGATGCTGGTCCGCATGGCAAAAAAATTGCATCTGATGTGATTTGGTAAAATCTGTATAAATCATTTTGAGAATGCCGATACTACGGATAAAGGAGTGAACGTGATGAAACGATCCGCAGTATTCGGTATTCTTTTTTTTATGTTGCTTGCCATTTTTGTATTTTTCGGTACATTTACCTTCACCTATTTTGAGATGAAAGATAATCTTAAATCCAAGGAAGAGGATCTCCCCGCGGTGGAGGCGGCTCGGCAGGAAATCGTCACCGGCAGGGACACGGAATACGTCATGGAGACCTACGATACCCAGACAAACGCAGTGACAGAAGAAACCTCCGGCATTCCGGTGCAGTATATTGGCTGTACCCGTGAGGAGATCGTTAAGCTCCTTGAAGAATATGAGGAAAATCCGTCCATAGAAGATTTAGAGGCCGGGTTTGTAGATTATTCCCTCCTGTATTTTTCCGCGGATAAGATCGTGCTGAGAAAAAATTACAACTCTGCAAAAGCAGGATATAAATACTGTATCGTCAGTGAGAGAGGGTATCTGACGGTTTATTATATTGATATGAAAACGATCTATGAATATACGAGCATAGAGACCTCCAGCTTGCCAAACAACGTGCAGCTTCAGGTGATCCAAGGACTGTATATGAAAGATCTGTCCGAAGTATTTTCCTTTCTGGAAACCTACTCCAGCTGACGGGCGTACGTATGTTTTGTAAAAACTCTACAAACGCTATTGCGTTTTTGAACTGTCGATTCTACATTCAAATTTGTCGAATTATGTAGAAAATATTACAATTCTGTGATATGATTTAATATATTAAAAATATATTACAAATGATTAACATTCATAGATCGGACATCGGAGAGATAAGACAATGAGAAGAAGAGAAACTGCTTTTTATGAAGTTGAAGAACGAAAGAATAAGCTAAATATTGTGATCGCTGCGGTGATCGTCGTTACGCTGCTGTTGACCGGCACATTTTTTGCATCAAAGTCGGATGCGAACGCCACTGCCATGACGGATCTGCAGACGGCGGAGTCTTATCAGATCAGTTCCATAACTGAATAATTTTTTAAAAGGAAGCCTCATATAATGGTAGAAATGTTATATGAGGTTTTTTATGTACAAAAAAATGCTTTCTATGCTGCAAAATGAAACTGACAGTGGAAGACTGACCGTCAGCGTCAATTCCGGCGTGAATCTGATCCCCATCGAAAACGCGGTGATCAACATTACCTATTCCGGAGACCCTACGGGCACCATCACCAGCGTAACAACCAATGAAAACGGGCAGACAGACGAGATCGAGCTTCCTGCGCCGCCTCTGCAGTACAGTCTCCAGCCCAGTGAAGTGCAGCCCTATTCGGAATATTCTCTTCATATCGAGGCGGACGGCTATGAACCGGTGGATATTACAGGATCGGAGATTCTGCCGAATGAGACTTCTATTCAGCCTGTGATCATGACGCCGCTTGAGATAGGCCAGCAGGAGGAAGGGATCGATATCGGACCCCATACGTTGTTCGGCGACTACCCGCCTAAGATCGCGGAGGCGGAGATCAAACCTGTTTCTGAAACGGGAGAGATTGTTCTTACGAGAGTTGTCGTTCCGGAATTTGTTGTTGTGCACGACGGGCCGCCTGCTGACGCGGCCGCCCAGAATTATTATGTGCGATATAATGAGTATATTAAAAATGTCGCCAGCAGCGAAATCTACGCTACATGGCCGGAGGAGACCATCCGTGCCAATGTGATCGCTATCATGTCTTTTACCCTGAACCGGGTGTTTACAGAGTGGTACCGGGGAAAAGGATATAATTTTACGATCACATCCTCTACCGCCTATGACCACAAGTGGATCTACGGACGGAATATTTTTGAAAATATCTCAAGGATCGTGGATGAGATTTTTACAAGCTACGTTTCCCGTCCCAATGTACTGCAGCCTTTGCTGACGCAATACTGTGACGGAAAACGCACCACATGCCCCAATTGGATGTCCCAGTGGGGATCCAAATATTTGGGAGACCAGAATTATACGGCAGAGGAGATCCTACGGTATTATTACGGAGAGAATATCTATATCAACACAGCGGAGGCCGTGTCCGGCGTGCCTTCCTCTTTCCCCGGCACCAATCTGGGTGTTGGCAGCCGCGGCGAGGATGTCAGTCAGGTTCAGGAGCTTTTGAATGCCATCGGGGAAGTGTATACGGCGATCCCCCAGTTGAACGTGGACGGAATCTACGGGCCCGCCACGGAAGGATCGGTGCGGAAATTTCAGGAGATCTTCAAGCTTCCCCAGTCAGGGATCGTGGATTATGCCACGTGGTATAAGATCTCGCAGATCTATGTCGGAATCAGCCGGATCGCGGAACTGAACTAGAAAATCCATGACAGACAGAGATCAAGTCTGACCTTTATATAACCGGACAGGATTTCTGTCTGTCATTACTTGGCAGGCTAAGGAACTCTGACAAAAGAACTTGGAAGATCCTCTCAGATCCGGTCAAACATTTTTTATATTTAGTGAAAATTTATATTGAAATATACAAGATGTTGTGGTAAGATAGAAAAAATCTCAAAAGAATAAGAAGTAAAATGATTGCAAAAAGGCAAAATTCTGTCTTTTTTTTTTGGCAAAAGCAGGTAAATGTCATAAAATATGATATGATCAAATGCTTTTTTCTGAAAAAAGCGGAGCGCTCCTTAGAAGGGTAAGGTGATACAGACAAATGAAGGCTTTTTTAATTCTTGAGGACGGGACTGTATTTGAAGGCGTCAGTATCGGCGCCCCGAAGGACGTCATCAGCGAGATCGTGTTCAACACCTCCATGACCGGATATCTGGAAGTACTGACGGATCCTTCTTACGCGGGACAGGCTGTGGTGATGACCTATCCGCTGATCGGCAACTACGGGATCTGTTACGACGATATGGAATCCTGCCGGCCGTGGCCGGACGGCTATATCGTCCGTGAATTGAGCCGCCTGCCCAGCAATTTCAGAAGTGAGGCAACCATTCAGGAATTTTTGCTCAAATATGATATTCCCGGGATCGCCGGCATTGATACCAGAGCGCTGACAAAGCTTCTCCGGGAAAAGGGCACCATGAACGGTATGATCACTGTCAAGGAAGGGTTTCACCTTGAAGAGATCATTCCCAGATTAAAAGCATATAAAACAGGGAAAGTCGTCGAAAAAGTAACCTGCCGGACGCCCTATACACTGGAGGGAGACGGAAAGAAGGTTGCCCTTCTCGATCTTGGGGCCAAGAACAATATCGCCAAGTCCCTGAACCGGCGGGGCTGCCAAGTGACCGTTTACCCTGCCCATACCACAGCGGAGGAGATCCTAGCGTGAAGCTGAACCGGGGCTCCACAGTGACCGTTACCGTCTGG
>CANQQN010000106.1 GCA_947625995.1 uncultured Lachnospiraceae bacterium | reverse complement strand
GCCTGCGTCTGTTTAAAAAAGTAAAGGACGATCTGAAAGGCAGCTTTATTCTGCTCTACACCGTGGGCCTGACCATGGCGCATATGCTGGTGGAGGTGCAGGGCAGATATCATTATTCTCTTTTGCTGGGCTTTCTGTTTGCGGCGGGCTATGGACTGTGCGGTGAAACTCAGTCCCGCTCCCAAGCGTAAGGCTTGTACAGCCGGCTGATGGTCCGCACGGTTTCATTACCTTCTATATCGCTGATGTAAATATCATACTTGTCCCGGACATTGCCCAGAGAAATGGTATTGTCAAAATAAATCTTGTCTGCCAGCCGCCGGATCATGTTGTCTCTGGTTGCTTCACAATTATATATTTTCAGATACCGGCTGTCGGGGTGATCCGGTTCTTCCCCCGTTATGACGCGGAGCCGGGAAGCAAAAGGCTGCTCCTGTATAAGGGAAGCGGCTTTTTCTATTATCTCCGGTTTTTCCAGACTATAGATGTAGGTGGCGGCCTGCCCTTCCGGAAGGGGCGCGTAGATAAAGTTCCGATAGGGAGAGATGCGCATCTGCCGGTAAAGCTTCTGCATTTCCATGCTTTTAATGTCAATAATATAGATCAGCATCACATCCTGAATGATGGTAGTGATAAAGACGCCCATGGAAAGGCTGTCCAAGAGATCCACGATCTTCATGGTAAGATCATAGGGAATGGTGATCTCCGTTACAAAGCGGTTATCCTTCAGATCATAAAGGGCGGCGCCGTTCATGGCGATCACAGGCAATTCCAGATGCAGATCCTTCAACGCGTCCAGCATGGCGGCCGGGGTGCGCTCCGTAGAGATGGTGATGTTAGCGCCGTCGTCCAGCATAGCGTTCAGTTCCACAAGGCTGTAGCTGGAAAGATTGCCGTCTCCGGTCAGCAGTGAGCCCTCCAGATCCGGTACGAACAGAATATCCCGGCGGGTCTTCCGGGGAAGATGAATGCTGTTGATGGCAAGGGCCAGCACGATGCCGGTAAGGGTGTCCAGCGTACGGTTCAGTACAAAAAGCACAGGGTTGTCTCCGGTAATGTGTGTGGCGACGATACTGATAAATACCACGCAGGAGAGATAGGCGATGTCCGCTCTCTTGATTGTCACGCATGTTTTGATGATGGGAATGATAAACAGGGAAACGATCACGTAGTACCAGATGCCCGTAGGAAGCAGGTCGTAGTAGTCAAAAAATATGATAAAGGAGCCAAAAACCGCGCCGACAAAGGTGCCAAACAGGTTGTTACCGGCTGCTGCGGTGCTTCTGGAGGTGTTGGGCTGCATGCACAAAATGGCCACCGTGGTGGAATAAAAGGGCGTGCCGCTCTCGCCTCGCAGATAGAAGATCAAAAAGCATAAAAATACCGTGATGGTTGTTTTGATCATGCGCCTGCCGATCTTCAGGTTGTGGAAAAGACTGGAATTGTTCATGGCTGCCTCCTGTCCCTTTTTCAATCTATTTTACAGGGGAAGATAGCGGATGGCAAGGCTTTTGTTACATTATATGTCTTTGGAAGGGTTGGCGCAGGGGGAAAAAGGATTCCTGCCAATGACGGATACAATAGAAAATCATTGACGGATTTTCTTGCAGGGAATTATAATATAAACAATAAGACAGAGAGACGGGGTTTTCATTTCCTGTGGGAGAAATACACCGGAAGGGGGTATAGGCTGTGGAATTTATAAGCATTTTGGAGCCGGAAGGGCAGGATGAGGAGCTTGCCGCTGCCAGACGGCATATGCCGGATTTTTTTCTGGATCTGAATATTGACCAGATCTTTAAGATGATACAGGATCAGGCGCCGGGATATGATATCTCACAGCTATATTACCGGTTTCCTGAATCTAAGGAAGAGGAAATTTACCGCAGAGAGATATACAGGGATATAAAGAAGCCGGAGGTTTTTGACTGTCTGGATGCTTTCGGCCAGCGTATGCGGCGGATGGCAAAGGCGCTGGCAAACCGTCCGCAGGTGGAGAGCAGCCTGCAGAAAAGCGCGTGGCATGCGTCGGCGGCTTATGAATACTGCAAAGCCGTGGAAGATCTTCGCCGGGGGCTTGCAGGGCTGGATCTGCAGTCCCGTGGGCTGAAGCTCCTTAGAGACTATCTGAATCAATATATCAAGCAGCCGGATTATGGGAAACTGAAAGACGAAGCATTTCATCTTCAAAGCGAGATCGAAAAGTTTCACCTGATCATTCAGATCGAAAACAACAAGGTTACGGTGACACAAGGGACGCTGCCCGGCGAGTATGACAGATTTCTTGGAAGCGAAGAAATGGCGCATCCCAGCCCCTTCGCGTCCACTCTGAAAATGTCTCCGCTGGAGGAAACGGTTTTTTCTGCATTTCGGAAGAAATATCCGAAGGTATTGGATGAGATTGAAAAATTTATAAAGAACTATCCGGATTTTGGAGAAGCGCGTATTTTCCGGTTGGAAAAGGAACTGCAGTATTATCTGGCGTTTTACCGTTTCCGGAATCGAATGGAGGATTGGGGGATCCTCCTGACAGAACCGGAGACAGACGAAAGTCGGGAGATGGAGGCGGAGGATCTGTATGATCTGGCGCTTGCCTGCGCGAATTTTACCCAGAATAAGCCGGTGGTGCCCAATGATTTTGTCTATCATGAAAACGAGCGGTTTTTTGTGGTCAACGGTCCCAATCAGGGCGGAAAGACTACCTTTGCCCGCAGCCTAGGCCAGCTTGTATATTTTACCAAGATGGGATTTGACGTGCCCGCGAAGCGGGCCAATGTCCATTATTTTACGGATCTGCTCACCCATTTTTCTGTGGAGGAAAGTATGGAGACAGGGCAGGGCAAGCTGATGGAGGAACTGTCCCGGCTGGCGCCCATGATGAAAAAAGAGACAAACAGCGCGTTTGTGATCATCAACGAGTTGTTTACCACAGCGGCCCATTATGACGGCTGTGTTATGGGTGCAAGGGTTCTGGATCATTTTATCGGGGCAGGGTGCAGAGGCATTTATGTGACCCATTTGAAGGAACTGGGGGATTCCATAGAAAAAGTAACCTCCATGACGGCTATGCTGGACGGCAGCGAAGACCACAGACGTACCTTTAAGATCCTGCGCAACAAAGCGGAAGATGTAGGCTATGCGGAGGATATCGTGAAAAAATATGATCTGACCTATGAAAAGCTCAGTGAAAGATTAAAGGCGTTTTCGGAGAATACGGCGGACAGCCGGAAGTGAGGAAGTCCATGAATGTACATTTGTTATATACTTCCCGGGAGTGGAAGGGCGTAAACGAATATTTTGACAGTAAAAGCATTGTAAACGATCTTGGATTGGAAAATTTGTTCCGTGCCGCGTCCAGAGATCAGGAGCGAGAGGAAGGCAATATACAGACTATCACAGACGCGGACGAGCATTTGGGAAATGCCCTGAGACGAGTGATGACCGTGCCTCTGCGAACCCCGGAGGAGATCTATTACCGGCAGGATATCATGCAGGATTGTTTTGCCCATGGGCAGTTTATCAAGGAACTGTATGCAGGCGCCCGCGATGTGATGACGCGGTGGGAAAAGCTTGGAAAAAAAGAGATGAACAAGCCCGGCGTGAGGGAAAAAAGCATCCATCTGGTGGCGGAGGTGAAAGTGCTGCGCCTGTTCGTGGATTCTTTGTCGGATTTAAAAAAGCTGTGCCAAAGCTATCAGGACCGATTCCAGTCAAGGGGCCTGAAGCAGTTCTGTCAGGAGGTTGTGGAGAGCTTTTCCGACCAATGGGAGGAGAAGCTGCGGACGGTGCTGGAGGATATCACTTTTTTTTCGGCGGGAGAAGAGGAGTATACCCTTGGCGGCGGAGACGGAAAGGTGCGGCAGGCAAAGATCGTTTTGGACTGCCGGGTGGGATCCGGCGTGAAGCTGGACGATCTGAGACTGGATGTTGTGGAGTCGGTCAGCAAAAAATATAAGAGGGTAAAAGAAAAGAAAACGGTGATGGAGCGGTTTGCAACCACATTCGCGGCGGAGCCTACCGTGATCCTGAAGGATCCCATCTTGTTGGAGGATTTGTCGCAGCTTGAAGGGCAGGTGGTAAAATTCATTATGAATGTTTACCGGCCTTTTATGAACGACTGTGGCGATTTCTTTGAAGAACTGTATATGCAGGCCGCTTTTTACCGGGCCTGTTTTAATCTCTATGTGCGCAGCCAGAACACGAAGCTGGAGATGTGTTTCCCGAAGGTTTGTGACGGCGACTGCCTGCGTTTTACGGATCTGATGGAATATAGCATGGCGATCTTCAGAAGCTCGGTTCCGGTAGGAAATACGTCCGGCATAGACCATAAAAGGCTTCTGATCGTCACCGGCGCCAATCAGGGCGGCAAGTCAACCTTCCTGCGGAGCATCGGGATTGCGCAGGTGATGCTGCAGTGCGGTATGTTTGTCTGTGCCGCGCGGTTTGAGAGCGGTATTTTTCCGGATTTTTTTACCCATTTTACAAGGAGAGAGGACAGTGCCATGAACAGCGGGCGGCTGGATGAGGAACTGAAGCGCATAGATCAGATTGTCCGTCATCTGGGGGAAAGCTCCATGGTGCTTTTAAACGAATCCTTCGCCACGACTACCGAGGAGGAAGGATCTGTTATCGCTTACGATGTGGTACGCGCGCTGGTGGAGGCGGGAGTCAAGGTGCTGACGGTGACCCATCTGCTTTCCTTTGCAAAGAAGGTATATGCGCAAAAGCGGCCGGAGGTTGCGTTTTTAAGCGCGGAGAGAAAAGAAAACGGCGTCCGCACCTTCAAGATGATCCCGGGCGAACCGGAGCTTACCAGCTTCGGGCTGGATCTGTATGACCGGATGATCCCCGGTTCATGATCCATGGCATAATGGCTGCGGACGCCTGATCCCTTTTGGCCGTTGCGGGGGCTTTTTGGGGTCTGATGCCGCAATTTGCCGTTGGGTGAACAACGTATTATTATGATAATATAATTGCTTGAAAAATCGACAGGACTGTCAGCAAAAGCAGGTTTACGACCGTAAATTCCAACAGAAATCTTCCCGGACGGGAGTTTTCTGTCTGGGAGTACAGCTTCAGGCTGATAAGGCTTGCCAGACTGGCGATGGGTGTTCCCAGTCCCCCAATATTTACACCCAGCAGCAGCGCTTTGGCGTTTTCTGTGAAACCGGAAAGCAGCAGGGCCGCGGGCACGTTGCTGATGATCTGGCTGGCCAGCAGGGAGGTCACGTATTCCCTGCCGGATAAAAGCCCCTTCAGAAGCTGATCCACAACCTTGATACGCGCAAGGTTTCCCGCAAAGATAAAAAACGCCACAAAAGTAAGTAAAAGAATAAAATCCGCCTGCAGAAGGCTTTTTCGGTCAAAGATCAGCAGGATGATGAGTACCGCAAGGAGCATAACAGGCCATGGCAGCAGCCGAAGGACTGTCAGAAGGCAGACGGCAAACAGGATCAGATAAATACAGAGCAGTCGATAGTTCATGGCAGGATGTTCTTTCGGCAATTCCCTGATTGAAGAGGCCGGAAGTGAAAAACAGCCGCCAAGAAGCAGAAACAGGGATAAAGCCCATACCGGAAAGGTCACGGCAAGAAAACCTGCAAATGTAAAATTGTAATAGGAATAAAGATAAAGATTTTGCGGATTGCCGATGGGCGTCAGCATGCTACCCAGATTTGCGGCGACAGTCTGCAGGACAACGATTCGGATCAGAGCGTCTCTGCGTCCCGCAAGGCTCAGCACGATCACGGCAAAAGGCACAAAGGTCAGCAGCGCTACGTCGTTGGTGATGAGCATGGAGCAAAAGAAGCAGAGACAGACCAGAATAACGCCGATGGAGCGGGTGTTTTTGGCTCGCGCCCCAAGCGCCTGCGCAAAAGCCGCAAATATACCGGCTTTTTGCAGACCTGCCACCACGGTCATAAGCGCGTAAAGCAGTGCAAGGGTGCGAAAGTCAATATAAGAAAGGTATCCGGCGTCGGGCGGCACAAAGAAACAACTGATGATGGCTGCCAGCGCGGAGATGGCAAATACAGGTTCACGTTTGAAAAAAGAGCGGATTGAAAACATAGAGGATTCTCCTGTGCAGGCAGCCATTGCCTTTTATATGATAGTGTATTCGTTGCTTATTTTACAAATTGGAATACGCAGTAGGATGCGTAGATGGCCAGAAGCAGGATGCCTTGAATGCGGGCCAGCTTGCCGCGGATTAATGCGGGAACTGTCAGCAGCAGCATCACGAAAAGCATCAGAGGAATATCCAGCGCCAGAGATGCGTTCAAGGTCCTTCCGCCGATCTCAAGGACAGAATCCTGAGGAATGGTGAAAGGCGCGATGGTGCAGGAAACGCCGCTTACCAGTACCAGATTGAACAGGTTGGCGCCGATCACGTTGCCCAGTGAAAGGGAACTGTGTCCCTTGATCAGGGAAGTGATGGCGGTAACAAGCTCCGGCAGGGAGTTTACAGACACCGATTCCGAAATAGTCGCCCGCG
>CANQQN010000105.1 GCA_947625995.1 uncultured Lachnospiraceae bacterium | reverse complement strand
TCAAGGAGTCCGCGGACTACTGCACGATCATCCGGCTTGGGAAATACATCAACACGGTGAAGGTGGCGGACGTCACGGCAACAAGGGTGTTGTTTCCCGGGTGCTTCCCGTGGAGGATATGCCGTATCTGCCAAACGGCAGACCGCTGGATATCGTGCTGAACCCTCTGGGCGTGCCTTCCCGTATGAATATCGGACAGGTACTGGAGATCCATTTGTCGCTGGCGGCAAAGGCCCTTGGGTTTAATGTGGCGACCCCTGTGTTTGACGGCGCGGACGAGACAGATATCATGGACACGCTGGATCTGGCAAACGACTATGTCAATCTGGAGTGGGAGGAGTTTGTGGCGAAGCACGGAGATTCCCTCCTTCCGGAAGTGCTGGATTATCTGGATAAAAATAAGGCCCACCGGGAGTTGTGGAAGGGCGTTCCTATTTCAAGGGACGGCAAGGTGCGTCTGCGGGACGGCCGTACCGGCGAATATTTTGACGGTCCGGTCACCATCGGGCATATGCACTACCTGAAGCTGCATCATCTGGTGGATGATAAGATTCATGCCCGTTCCACAGGCCCTTACTCACTGGTGACCCAGCAGCCTCTGGGCGGCAAAGCCCAGTTCGGCGGCCAGCGTTTCGGTGAGATGGAGGTTTGGGCGCTGGAGGCGTACGGCGCTTCCTATACGCTGCAGGAGATCCTGACTGTGAAATCCGACGATGTGGTAGGCCGTGTGAAGACCTACGAGGCGATCATCAAGGGCGACAATATCCCTGAGCCGGGTATTCCTGAGTCCTTCAAGGTGCTTTTGAAGGAACTGCAGTCTCTCGGACTTGACGTACGGGTGCTCAAGGAGGATCAGACTGAGGTTGAGATCATGGAGACCATTGATTACGGTGAGACCGACCTGAATTCTATTATCGAGGGCGACAAGAATTTCCGCTATGAGGAGGAAGAATCCTACGGCGACCGCGGATTTACCCAGCAGGAATTCGACGAGAATGAAGAGCTCATCGATATTGAAGAAGAGGATGAGGATGAGATCGAGCCGGATGAGGCGGCAATACTTGAGGCGATCACCGCGGACACAGATGATTTTTAAATAAACGCTCAGTGGAAAGGAGTGTCGTAGATGCCGGATACAGAAAAGAAAGAAAAGACTGCCATTCTGGAGGACGAAGAATCCAAAGCCCGCGCAGCGGCTACGGAAGAAGATCTGATTCAGGAAGCGGGCGCTGCCGATGAGGCGGAGCCTTCTGCAGAGGAAGCGGCTGCTACCGATGAGGCGGAGCCTTCTGTAGAGGAAGCGGCTGTTGCCGACGAGGCGGAGCCTTCCATGGAAGAAGATTCTGAGGAAACCTCCGAAGATGATGAAGAAATAGATGACGAAGAAACGGACGGCGAAGAGTCAGACGAGGAAGAAGCGGATGACGAAGAGTCGGACGAGGAAGAAGCGGACAGCGAAGAGACGGATGAGGAAGAAGACGGTCAGGAACCCAAGGCAGCGGCAAAAGCCGCAAAGTCAATGGGGGAGGCTTATCAGCCCATCACCTTTGAGTCTATCCGTATCGGCCTTGCTTCTCCCGAAAAGATCCGGGAATGGTCCAGAGGCGAGGTAAAAAAGCCGGAGACTATCAACTACAGGACGTTAAAGCCTGAGAAGGACGGCCTGTTCTGTGAGCGTATTTTCGGACCCAGCAAGGACTGGGAGTGCCACTGCGGCAAGTACAAAAAGATCCGTTACAAGGGCGTTGTCTGCGACCGCTGCGGCGTGGAGGTCACCAAGGCCAATGTCCGCAGGGAGCGCATGGGCCACATTGAACTGGCGGCTCCGGTGTCCCATATCTGGTATTTTAAGGGGATTCCCAGCCGCATGGGACTGATCTTGGATCTGTCTCCCCGTACGCTGGAGAAGGTGCTTTATTTTGCCAATTATATCGTGCTCGACCCCGGAAAGTCCAATCTGGAATACAAGCAGGTGCTTTCCGAGAAGGAATATCAGGACGCCAGAGAAGCCTTTGGCAATGATTTTCGCGTAGGCATGGGCGCGGAGGCTGTGAAGGAGCTTCTTCAGGCCATCGATCTGGAAAAAGAATTTGAAGAATTAAAAACGGGCCTTCGGGAGTCCTCAGGACAGAAGCGCGCCCGCATCATCAAGCGTCTGGAGGTTGTGGAGGCTTTCCTCAACGCAGGCAATAAGCCGGAGTGGATGATCATGGATGTGATCCCCGTGATTCCGCCGGATCTGCGCCCTATGGTACAGTTGGACGGCGGCCGTTTCGCCACCTCCGACCTGAACGACCTGTACAGACGGATCATCAACAGAAATAACCGATTAAAGAGACTTTTGGAGCTTGGTGCGCCGGACATCATCGTGCGCAACGAGAAGCGTATGCTGCAGGAGGCTGTGGACGCCCTTATCGACAACGGACGCCGGGGCCGCCCTGTGACAGGCCCGGGCAACCGCGCCCTGAAATCTCTTTCCGATATGCTGAAAGGAAAATCCGGACGTTTCCGCCAGAATCTGCTTGGCAAGCGTGTGGACTATTCCGGCCGTTCCGTTATCGTGGTAGGACCGGAACTGAAGATCTACCAGTGCGGTCTGCCTAAGGAAATGGCCATTGAGTTGTTTAAGCCCTTCGTCATGAAGGAGCTTGTGGCAAACGGTACTGCCCACAACATCAAGAGCGCAAAGAAAATGGTAGAGCGGCTGCAGCCGGAAGTATGGGATGTGCTGGAGGAAGTCATCAAGGAGCATCCCGTGATGCTGAACCGTGCGCCTACTCTGCACAGGCTTGGTATTCAGGCTTTTGAGCCCATCCTTGTGGAGGGCAAGGCCATCAAGCTGCATCCTCTTGTATGTACCGCGTACAACGCGGACTTTGACGGCGACCAGATGGCGGTCCATCTGCCTCTTTCCGTGGAAGCGCAGGCAGAGTGCCGGTTCCTGCTGTTGTCGCCTAACAACCTGCTGAAGCCTTCTGACGGCGGCCCCGTGGCTGTTCCCTCGCAGGATATGGTGCTGGGGATCTATTACCTGACGCAGGAAAGACCCGGCGCAAAGGGCGAGGGCAAGTTTTTCAAGAATACCAATGAAGCCATTCTGGCCTACGAAAATGACGTGATCACGCTGCATTCCAAGATCAAAGTGCGGGTGGAGAAACAGCTTCCCGGCGGCGATATGATCTCCGGTGTCATCGAGACCACGGTGGGACGGCTGATCTTTAATGAGATCCTGCCGCAGGATCTTGGCTTCGTGGAGCGCAACACGCCGGAGGATTATCTGAAACTTGAGATTGATTTCCATGTAGGAAAGTCGGGCCTCAAGAAGATCCTTGAAAAAGTGATCAATACCCACGGCTCCACAAGGACTGCGCAGGTGCTTGATGATATCAAGGCCATGGGTTACAAATATTCCACAAAAGCGGCTATGACCGTGTCCATCTCCGATATGACGGTGCCTGAGATCAAGCCCCAGCTTCTTCAGGAGGCGCAGGATCAGGTGGACGCCATCACCAAGGATTTCAAGCGTGGCCGCTGCACAGAGGAAGAACGTTACAAGAGTGTGGTGGAGACTTGGAAGGAGACCGACGACAAGCTGACGCAGGCCCTTCTGGACGGTCTCGACATTTACAACAATATTTATATGATGGCGGATTCCGGCGCCCGTGGTTCCGACAAGCAGATCAAGCAGCTTGCCGGTATGCGTGGATTGATGGCGGATACGACGGGACGTACCATTGAGTTGCCTATCAAGTCCAATTTCCGTGAAGGACTTGATGTTCTGGAATACTTTATGTCCGCTCACGGCGCCCGCAAGGGTCTGTCCGATACGGCTCTGCGTACTGCCGACTCCGGTTACCTGACCAGACGTCTGGTGGACGTTTCACAGGAACTGATCATCCGCGAGGTAGACTGCTGCGAGGACAAGGACGAGATTCCCGGCATGATCGTTAAGGCGTTTATGGACGGCAGGGAAGAGATCGAGAGCCTGCAGGATCGTATCACCGGCCGTTATGCCGCGGAGAACATTCTGGACAAGGACGGCAACGTGCTTGTGAAGCGCAACCATATGATCACCCCCAGAAGGGCCGCGAAGGTGATGGCTTTCGGCGTCAATGAGAACGGCGATCCCATCGATCAGGTGAAGATCCGTACCATTCTCACCTGTAAGTCTCATGTGGGGATCTGTTCCAAGTGTTATGGGGCCAACATGGCTACCGGCGAGCCTGTACAGGTAGGCGAGGCCGTAGGTATCATTGCCGCCCAGTCTATTGGCGAGCCCGGTACCCAGTTGACCATGAGAACCTTCCACACCGGCGGCGTGGCAGGCGATGACATCACGCAGGGTCTTCCCCGTGTGGAGGAGCTTTTCGAGGCAAGGAAGCCCAAGGGTCTTGCGATCATTACAGAATTTGGCGGCACTGCCACCATTAACGATACAAAGAAGAAGCGCGAGGTTGTGGTGACCAATCAGGAGACCGGCGAGACAAAGGCGTATCTGATCCCCTACGGCTCCCGCATTAAGGTTCAGGACGGCGATGAACTGGAGGCAGGCGATGAACTGACAGAAGGTAGCGTGAATCCTCACGATATCCTGAAGATCAAGGGCGTCCGCGCCGTACAGGACTATATGCTTCAGGAAGTGCAGCGTGTGTACCGTCTGCAGGGCGTTGATATCAATGACAAGCATATCGAGGTGATCGTGCGCCAGATGCTGAAGAAGGTCCGCGTGGAGGGCAACGGAGATTCCGATATCCTGCCCGGCACCCTGATGGATGTACTGGACTTCGAGGATATGAATGAGCGGCTTGTGGCCGAGGGCAAACAGCCCGCAGAGGGCAAGCAGGTGATGCTGGGTATCACCAAGGCGGCTCTGGCTACCAATTCCTTCCTGTCCGCGGCGTCCTTCCAAGAGACCACCAAGGTTCTGACGGAAGCCGCCATCAAGGGCAAGGTGGATTCCCTCATCGGCCTGAAGGAGAATGTGATCATCGGTAAGCTGATCCCGGCAGGTACCGGCATGAAGCGCTATCGCAATGTGAAGCTGGACACCGGCGAGAAAGAACTGAACGAAGAGGAAGAGGTTACACTCTTCGAGGAATAAAGAATCACAGAGGAAGTGTTGCGGGATGAGATCCCGCGGCGCTTCCTTTTGTGTTTTTGTGATTGAAATTCACACTTCAGTGTGGTAAAATATTAAATTATAATGGAAAGAAAGAGAGGCGTATACGCACATGAGCAGTAAAACAGATCCCTACAAGATCATATTGAGCGAGTCGGAGATCCCCGAGAAATGGTATAATGTCCGGGCGGACATGAAGACGGACCACTGTCCGATTTTAAATCCCGGTACTTTGCAGCCTGTGACGGTGGACGATCTGTCCCCGGTATTTTGTACAGAGCTTGCAAAGCAGGAATTGAACACCACGGACCGGTTTATCGAGATTCCCGACGAGGTTCTGGATTTCTACCGGATGTACCGGCCTTCACCGCTGGTAAGAGCCTATTTTCTTGAAAAGGCGCTGGATACGCCTGCTAAGATCTACTATAAATATGAGGGCGGTAATACTTCCGGCAGCCACAAGCTGAACAGCGCCATTGCGCAGGCTTACTATGCTAAGAAGCAGGGTTTGAAGGGCGTGACCACAGAGACCGGCGCCGGCCAGTGGGGCACGGCTCTTTCCATGGCTACAGGATATTTCGGCCTTGACTGTAAAGTTTACATGGTGAAATGCAGCGCCGAACAGAAGCCTTACCGCAAGGCGGTAATGGAGACCTATGGCGCAAGCGTGATCCCCTCCCCCTCCGACACCACGCAGGTGGGCCGCCAGATGAACAAGGATTTCCCGAATTCCACGGGCAGTCTGGGCACGGCTATTTCCGAGGCGGTTGAGGTGGCGGTTACCACCGAAGGTTACCGTTATGTACTGGGCAGCGTGCTTAATCAGGTGCTCCTGCATCAGTCCATTATCGGACAGGAGGCGAAGCTTGCCATGGAGAAGGTGGACGCCTATCCGGATATCG
The DNA here is from genome assembly GCA_947625995.1 of uncultured Lachnospiraceae bacterium. Lineage (GTDB taxonomy): Bacteria > Bacillota > Clostridia > Lachnospirales > Lachnospiraceae > CANQUC01. The sequence continues at coordinate 492 of CANQQN010000105.1, read as the reverse complement.
TCATCGGATGCGCCGGCGGCGGTTCCAATCTGGGCGGCCTGATGGCTCCTTTTATGGCGGATAAGCTGGCCGGCAAGAAAGCGCCGCATTTTATCGCGGTGGAGCCTGCTTCCTGCCCGTCGCTGACAAGGGGCCGTTTCGCGTACGATTTCTGCGACACCGGCAAGGTGACGCCGCTGGCCAAGATGTACACGCTTGGCGCAACCTTTATTCCTTCCCCCAGCCACGCGGGCGGACTTCGCTACCACGGCATGAGCCCTATCCTGTCTCAGCTTTATCATGACGGTTATCTGGACGAGGCAAGGGCAGTGGAACAGACTTCTGTATTTGACGCGGCGACCATGTTCTCACGGGTAGAGGGCACCCTTCCCGCTCCGGAGAGCGCCCACGCCATCCGCGTAGCCATCGATGAGGCGTTAAAGTGTAAAGAGACCGGCGAGGCAAAGACCATTCTGTTCGGACTTACCGGCACCGGTTATTTCGATCTTTCCG
>CANQQN010000104.1 GCA_947625995.1 uncultured Lachnospiraceae bacterium | reverse complement strand
AAGATGATTATTGCCGGCGCCAGCGCGTACTTCGGCACCATGCCCATTGCAGGTAAGACAGGTACCACCTCGGAGACATACGACGTTTGGCTTTCCGCTTTTACGCCTTATTATGTTTGCTCCATATGGGGAGGCTATGACGTCAACACCAGCCTTCCAAACGCTTCCTTCCACAGGACCCTGTGGAGGCGCATTATGGAGCGGGTGCATGAAAATCTGGAGCGTCGGGAGTTTACCGTGCCGGACAGCGTAGTGACAAAGACGGTGTGCACGTATTCCGGAAAGCTGGCAAAGGACGGATGTCCCGCCAGAGAAGAATATTTCGCGAAGGATAACGCGCCGGAGGAGTACTGCACCGCCCATTAAGGCCGGGTGCGGGAAAACAGGCTGACGGCCCGCAGAAAGCGGACGCCTGTAAGTCATAAGCTGTTGCAGGCGGCAAACGACAGAAAAAAGAAACGTGAAGAAAGGAAGAAAAATATGAATATATACGACGAGCTTGTGGCCAGAGGGCTGATCGCTCAGGTCACAGATGAAAAGGAGATCCGGGAACTGGTTGATAACGGGAAGGCGACTTTCTACATTGGATTTGATCCCACGGCGGACAGCCTCCATGTGGGACATTTTATGGCGCTGTGCCTGATGAAGCGGCTGCAGATGGCGGGCAATAAGCCCATCGCGCTCATTGGCGGCGGTACCGCTATGATCGGAGATCCTTCTGGCAGGTCCGATATGCGCCAGATGATGACGGTGGAGACCATTCAGCACAACTGCGACTGCTTTAAGAAGCAGATGAGCAGGTTCATTGATTTTTCAGACGGAAAAGCGCTGATGGTGAACAATGCAGAGTGGCTGATGGATCTGAATTATATCGATGTGCTCCGGGAGGTAGGCCCCCATTTTTCCGTCAACCGTATGCTGACGGCGGAGTGCTACAAACAGCGCATGGAGAAGGGATTAAGCTTCCTCGAATTTAACTACATGATCATGCAGAGCTATGATTTTTATACCTTGTTCCAGAAATACGGCTGCAATATGCAGTTCGGCGGCGACGACCAGTGGAGCAATATGCTGGGCGGCACGGAACTGATCCGCCGGAAGCTGGGCAAGGACGCCTACGCCATGACCATCACCCTGCTTCTCAATTCCGAAGGCAAAAAGATGGGCAAGACCCAGTCCGGCGCTGTGTGGCTGGATCCCAATAAGACGTCTCCTTTTGAATTTTATCAGTACTGGCGCAATGTGGCGGATGCGGACGTGCTCCGCTGTATCCGGATGCTCACCTTCCTGCCGCTGGAGGAGATTGACAGGATGGACGGCTGGGAGGGCAGCCAGCTTAATGAGGCAAAAGAGATTCTTGCCTATGAGCTTACCAGCCTCGTTCACGGGGAGGAAGAGGCAAAGAAGGCAAAGGAAAGCGCCCGTGCCCTGTTTTCAGGGGGAAATGCGGCGGATATGCCCACCACAGTGCTTACAGAGGCAGACCTGACAGACGGAAATATCGATATTCTGACGCTGCTTGTAAAGAGCGGCCTTGTGTCTTCCAAGTCTGAGGCAAGGCGGGCCGTGGATCAGGGCGGCGTTGCCATAAACGGTGAAAAGGTCACAGATATTAAGCTGCTTCTTGCAGGGGAGGACATCCGGTATTCCGAAACGATCCTCCGCAGGGGCAAAAAGAATTTCCGCAGGATCCAATTACAGTAGAGAACGCGACAGGTATGAGTGAAAAAATTTTGATCGTAGATGATGAAAAAGAAATAGCGGAACTGATAGAGCTTTATCTTTCCAACGAAGGCTATCAGTGCCTGAAGTGCCATACCGGCGGGGAGGCCCTTTGGATGATCGAAAAGGAACAGCCGGATCTGGCGGTCCTTGACGTGATGCTGCCGGACATGAGCGGGTTCGAGATCTGCAAAAAGATCAGGGAAGCCTATTATTTTCCCGTGATCATGCTGACGGCCCGCACTCAGGATATGGATAAGATCATGGGGCTTACCATCGGCGCCGATGATTATATGACCAAGCCCTTCAATCCTCTGGAGCTTTGCGCCCGGGTAAAGACCCAATTGCGCCGGTATCACCGGTACAATCAGGGGACAAAGGAGCCGGAGGCAAATGCGGTTCATGAGATCCACGGGCTGGTGATCGACAAGAGCACCCACACCTGTACCCTGTACGGACAGCCTCTGAACCTGACGCCCATTGAGTTCTCCATACTTTGGTACCTGTGCGAGCATCAGGGGCGGGTGGTCTCCTCGGAACAACTCTTTGAGGCGGTCTGGGGTGAAAAATATCTGGACAATAATAACACGGTGATGGCTCATATCGGACGGCTGCGTGAAAAAATGAAAGATTCCTCCCGCCATCCGAAATTTATCAAAACTGTTTGGGGAGTGGGGTATCGGATTGAATAACAGTCTCTCTCAGTTAAAACGAAAGCTGTTCAAAAAAATGCTGTTTAATGTGATCGTTACATTGGCAGCTTTTTTGACATTGGCGGGTATTTTTATGTTTGTTTCGTGGCTGTACCTGAGCCGGTTTATCTGGCAGGAAAGCCCCCAATGGGCGTTTCTGCATTTTGTGAACAGACATAGGGCGGGGGTGCTCATGTTTCTGGGCGCGGTCTGCGCCGTGATCCTGTGGATCCGCTCTTGGCGGCAGATGATGGGGTATCTCAATGAGACGGTGGAGGCTGCTGAGATTGCCGCCCGCACCGACGACCAGCCTATTGTGCTTTCTCCGGAACTGGGGGAGGTAGAGGACTGGATGAACCAGATCAAGTCCAATGTGAAGGCCCATGAGAGGGCGGCAAGGGAAGCGGAGCAGCGCAAAAATGACCTGATCATTTATCTGGCTCACGATCTGAAGACGCCGCTGACTTCGGTGATCGGCTATCTGACCCTGCTTCGGGACGAACAGCAGATCTCGCCCCAACTGCGGGAAAAATATCTGAATATTTCGCTGGATAAGGCGGAGCGGCTGGAGGATCTGATCAACGAATTTTTTGAGATCACAAAATTCAATCTTACCACCTTTTCTCTGGAATACAGCACCGTAAATCTGACGCTGATGCTGGAGCAGATCGTTTATGAGTTCGCCCCCATGTTTGCCCCGAAAAACCTTACCTGTACGCTGGATTGCCCGAAGGATATCCAGCTTGTCTGTGACAGGGACAAGATCCAGCGGGTGTTTGACAACCTGATCCGCAACGCGGTAAATTACAGCTACGAGAACAGCGAGATCAAAATTCAGGTGCTGGAGGACGCGGGCAGCGTGCAGTGCCAGTTTACCAACCACGGCGCCACCATTCCGCCGGAAAAGCTGCAGCGGATCTTTGAACAGTTTTACCGGCTGGACACTGCCCGTATGACAAAGACCGGCGGCGCGGGGCTTGGCCTTGCCATCGCAAAGGAGATCGTGGAGCGGCACAAGGGCATCATATCCGCATACAGCGCCAACGAGACGGTGCGGTTTGTGGTGAAGCTGCCCAAATATGAACATTCTTTTTTGCCGGAGGAGACGCCGGAAGGGGTTTTGGAAGGCGACCGGAGCCTGCGGCAGTCAGAGATTGCGAAGATCGGGGATCGCAGTCATTCGAGCCTGTAAGAAAATCGTAAGAAATTTACCATGTTTTTTTTGGTTTTTATATATTGAAAACAGCAAAATGAAACTCCTGCTTTTGCTATCATCAGAATAAGAGTTCAGGATTCCAATCGTTTGAGAACTTTTGACGGATCAGGAAGTAGCGCATACATAAGGAGGGAAATTTTGTGAATGAATTGTCCAGAGTATCAAAAATAAGAAAAAAGAGAAAACGAATGAAACGGCTGCTCTCTATGGTTTTTGCGGTGGTGCTGTTTGGTATGGCAGCAGGGGCGGTGTTCCTTCTGCAGAACGTGGGCAGCGGCCGGTTTTCCAGTGAGTACCGGAATATTTCCGCGGCGCTGAAGGAGGCGGGCGTGGAGCCGGAGGGCAGGCTGGATGATCTGATCAAAAATGAAGAGAAGTATCCGCAGCGGTTGTTGGAAGCGCTGCAGCACAACGGGGAACTGCTGGATTTTACCCTTGGGTATCCCGATAAGCTGGGAACCTATGCGGAATCTATCACTCTGGAGCAGGACCCGGACAGAGGGATCCCGCTTTTTATGCAGTGGGACGCCCAGTGGGGATATGCCCGCTATGGAAGCGGATGCATTGGTCTTGACGGCTGCGGCCCCACCTGTCTGTCTATGGTGCTGGTGGGACTTACGGGAGATACCTCCTACAATCCCAAGATGGTTGCAGATTACAGTATGCAGAACGGTTATGTGAGCAACGAATCTTCCACCTCTTGGTCGCTGATGTCAGACGGAGCGGAAGGATTGGGCCTTTCGGTACAGGAGGTGCCCTTGTCGGAGGACAAGATGGTAGAGGCGCTGGCGGCAGGTCATCCGTTGATCTGCACGGTGCGGCCGGGAGATTTTACTACCACGGGACATTTTATTGTGGTCTACAAATATGCGGACGGCGCTTTTTTCGTAAATGACCCCAACAGCAAAAAAAGAAGCGGGCAGAGTTGGAGTTATGAAACCTTGTCGCCGCAGATCAAGGCCATGTGGGCATACACAAAGCAGGGCGCGTAAATGGATCTTGAAGGCTGAACGGCCGGACGCCGGAGTCCGGCCGGAGGGATCTTAAGGAATAGAACGGCGGAAAGAGCGGGAGCAGGACGAAAGATGAAACGGTTGCGCAAGAAAAAGAAAAGATTGCTCATTCTCAGGATCCTATTGCTTGTGTTGTTTATAGGCGCTTTCGGAGTGCTGGTATTTTTTTGCAGACGGATCGGGGAGAAGCTGCAGGCAGAGCATTCCCCGTCGGATCCTGACGGGCCGCTGGTGTGCGTGGACGCAGGCCATGGCGGAGACGACGGCGGCGCGGTGGGCGACGGCGGAAGATATGAGAAGGACGACAATCTGAAGCTTGCCCTTGCAGTCAAAGGAGAACTGGAAAAGAGAAATATCCGGGTGGTCATGACCCGGGAGAAAGACGAAAAGATCAGTCTTCAGGGCAGATGTGGTATTGCCAATGAGGCGGGGGCTGTGCTTTTTGTATCTCTTCACAGAAACAGCGCGGACGCCGCTTCAGCCGGCGGCGTGGAGATCTGGACCGCAAATAAAGGCAGAGGCGCCAGAATGGCAGAGCATATTATGGCAAAACTGCGGGAAGTGGGGATCCAGAAAGACCGGGGCGTACAGGCCGGCACAAGCAGCGGAGACGATTCCAATTATTATGTGAATAAGCATACCACCATGCCAAGCTGTCTGGTGGAGATGGGGTTCATTACCAACAAGGAGGATAACCGGCTGCTGGACAAGCATTTTGACGGTTACGCCACCGCCATTGCAGAGGGCGTAGACGAAATGCTGAAGGAGATCCGGTCGGAGGAAGCCAACGGGAAAGCCTTGTGACCGGGGAGATGCCGCAGTCAGTTCATAAAAGTAAACGTATTGACAAGGATCTCCGATGCTGTGAACACGCCGTTTTCCTCATGGCCCTTTAGCTCCACCAGATCCTCGGCGGCAAGCTGGGTTTTGGTGATATCTTCCCATTCTATCCGATTGCCGTACATGTCATAGATCATTTTTCGGCGGTAGGTGGCTTTCGGATCGACCCGGACAGGAATCAGTTCCTGATGGGCGCCTTCCCCGGAATAGGCTATCGAAGCGCCATTATCCAGATCCTGAGTGGTGACCTTATTGATCACAAATCCGTCTTCAGTAAACGAAGTGATGTAGCCGCACAGTGACTCTGTACCGGCGGCGGGCCTGTCATTGCCGGCGGGATTGTTTTTGGCAGTTTCGGATTCACTTTCATCTGTTTCTTCGGCCCTTTTGTCGGTGCCGTCATTTCCTGACTTTTCTAAGACCGCTACGTCGCCGGTGAAGGTTTTGATTGCGGCGGGCCTGTTGCCGGTGTCCGTTTGCGGGAAAAACGATCCGGGAATGCCAAGAAAAAGGCCGAAATGGGGAATGGCGATCAGGGCTCCCGCAAAGAAACACAGAACGGACAGCGCCAGCGTGATTTTCTGTATGGTTTTCTGTTTCCTGTGAGCAAGATGATAGATCCCGTAAAAAACGCCGCAGCCGACCATGGCGCCTGCCGTATTCAGAAGCACGTCATCGATGTCCGCGCTGCCAAGGCAGAGCACATATTGCAGGACTTCAAGCAGTGCGCTTAACGTAACGGCGGCAAGGAATATCCGCTGGGGTTTCCGGAAGCGTCGAAACAGCAGAGGAAGAAAGTAGCCCAGCGGCGCAAAGAGAAGCAGGTTGCCCATGATATTGGCAAAGCCTCGCAGAAATTCCCCGTGAAAGGCCAGTCGGGAGAATTCCTTTATTGTGAAAAAGGGGATCAGATTGTAAGAACGGAATCCGTCGATGTCTCCGGTAAGGATGTTGTTTACAACCTGCCCGATAGAAATATATTTCAATAAAATGATCTTAAGCATCAGCAGCAGATAAAGGAGAAAAATCAGATATAGCAGGATCTGGAGCAATCTGCCGGATGCAGTGGAAGTAGTTTTTTTCATAAAATTCACCAGCTTTCGTTTTGTGTATCTGAGATCTGCCGCGGCG
>CANQQN010000103.1 GCA_947625995.1 uncultured Lachnospiraceae bacterium | reverse complement strand
AAAATTTCCTGAATTGGATACTTCGCTATGTATCTGAAAAAAGATAGAATGCATAGCAACTGACATTCTATCTTTTTTATAGCTTATCATTCATCCGGCGGGGAGAAGATCATGGGATCTTCCAAACCGCCGGATCTGATCTTTATTCCGTAGTTTCTGCAGAAGTTTCCTCGGCAGTGGTCTCTTCTACAGGAGCCTCCTCGGCAGCTTCCTCCTGCGTGGCGTCAGAATATACAAGCGTTGCGTCCTCCGCTGCCTGTTCCACAGGCGCATCCTCGGATGCTTCCTTTTCTGCTGCCGCCGGCGTCTCAAGAGCCTTCATGCTGAGGCTGATTTTTTTGGACTCGGGATTGAAGGCAATGATCTTGACTTCCACTTCCTGTCCGGTCTTCAGAACATCCGAGGGCTTCTCCACATGTGCCCGGGAAATCTGGGAAACATGGAGAAGCGCGTCAACGCCGGGTTCAAGCTCAACAAACGCGCCGAAATCCGTCATACGCGCAACCTTTCCCTTTACGATATTTCCTACAGCATACTTCTCTTCCGCATTGGTCCAAGGGTTGGTCTCGTCAAATTTCAGGCTGAGGGCGATCCGTCTCTCCTTGATATCCTTGATGAATACACGAAGTGTATCGCCGGATCTGAACAATTTCTTGGGATTATCCACACGGCCCCATGACATTTCAGAGATATGTAACAATCCATCCAGTCCGCCAAGATCCACAAACGCGCCAAAATCTGTTACATTTTTAACAATGCCTTCTACAACATCACCAACGGCGATCCTTTCAAGAAGCTCCTGCGCCATCTGCTCTTTCCGGGCAATCAAAAGCTGCTTTCTGTCGCCGATCACCCTTCTTCTCTTGGGATTGAACTCAATGATCTTAAATTCGATCTCCTGTCCCGCATACTTGGAAAGATCCTTTTCGTATACGTCTGAAACCAGACTTGCGGGAATGAAGATCCTTGATTCCTCAAATACCGCGCTTAAGCCGCCGTTCAACACCTGTACAACCGGAGCCTTGATAACGGTTCCGTCGTTGAATGCTGCTTCCAGTTTCGCGTTGCCTCTCTCCGCGGCGATGGCTTTGTAGGACAAAGCAACCTGTCCGTCTCCATCGTTGACCTTCAGTACCTTTGCTTCCATGGTGTCTCCTGCTTTCACCAATTCTCTGAGATCCGCATCGGGCACATTGGTATATTCACTGCGTGTAATAATGCCGTCAGCTTTGTAACCTATATTCAAGATGATCTCATCTTCTTTCACATCTATTACAGTCCCCTCCACGATTTCTCCGTTGTGGATAGTCTTCAATGACTTATCCAGCGCTTCATCAAAATTAAATTCTGACATGCTTTTTTGAACCTCCTCGATAATTTTCTTTGGGGTAGAAGCCCCTGCGGTGATACCGATACTATAGTGGTTTCGCATAACTTTCATGTCCAAATCGCTCAGTGTCTGAATGTAATAGGTGTTCTTGCATTCCTTTTTACATATTTCGTATAACTTCTGCGTATTGGAACTATGTCTGCCACCAATGACAACCATAGCCTCTGTTGTTTCTGCAATCAGTTGTGCTTCACGCTGCCTTTCCTCAGTTGCATTACAAATCGTTTTCACGCAATTTATATTGTACCCCTTTTTTTCAAGAATTTCAACTAAATCTTTAAATTTGTTGTTGTTAAATGTCGTCTGGGATACAACACAGATTTTTCGTGTCTTTTCAATGTGAAACGCACGGGCTTCCTCCTCTGTCTCGATCACTGCGCAATCCGCCTCCACCCAGCCTTTGATGCCCTGAACCTCCGGGTGTCCGGCGTTTCCGATAATGACGATAAAGCTGCCGTTCCGGCTTTCCCTTTCAACGATCCTGTGGATCTTTTTTACAAAGGGACAGGTGGCGTCCACACAGCAGAAGCCGGAATTTTCCAGTCTTTCATATACTTCCCTTGAAACGCCGTGAGAACGGATCACCACCGTACCGGGATTCGGGGAAGCTCCGGCCGGGATGATCTCCTCTTCATTAAGCACCCTTACGCCTTTTTTTTCCAGATCGGATACGACCTGTTCATTATGAATGATAGGGCCGTAAGTATAGACCGGCTTTTTCCCGGCTCTCACCTGCTCGTAGACCGTCTCCACAGCCCGTTCCACTCCAAAACAAAATCCTGCTGTCTTTGCTACCGTGATCTTTCTCAATTTTTACCACCTTTATCGATCAATCTGCAGATCTTCTCCACCACTTCCTCTATCGTAAGGTCGGAGGAATCCACAAGCACCGCGTCCTCCGCCTGTTTCAGAGGCGCGATCTCCCGGTTCATGTCCTGCCTGTCTCTGGCTATGATATCCTTTTCCACCTCGGCCATCAGGCAAGATACGCCTTTACCGCGAAGCTCCTCAAACCTGCGTTTCGCCCTCGTCTGCACAGATGCGGTCAGATAGACCTTTACATCCGCGCCGGGAAGAACGTTGGTGCCGATATCCCGGCCGTCCATGACCACGTCTGTTTTTTTGGCCAGCGCCCGCTGAAGCTCCACAAGCTTCTCGCGCACATCTCCGTTTCTGGCGCAGGCAGAAGCCATCAGCCCTGCTTCCTCCGTCCGTATCTTTCCATTTACATTTTCTCCGTTCAAAAAAACCTGCTGTTCGCCTTCCGCGTAACGGATCTCTATATCCGCTTCTTCACATCTGGCGCTCATGGAAGCGAAATCGTCCTTGTCGATCCCGTTTCTTGAAAAATAATATCCCATGGCCCGGTACATGGCGCCGGTATCCACGTATACAAATCCAAGCTTTTTTGCCAGAATCTTTGCAATGGTACTTTTTCCCGCGCCTGCAGGTCCGTCAATCGCTACACTGATACTCATGCTGTTTCGCTCCGTTCTTATCTTAATGTTAAGGCTCCTTTGCGGCGGCAGTTCCCGCCGCGTAAGCTGTAGACCATGCGATCTGCAGATTGTAGCCGCCGGTAAGGGCGTCCACATCCAGCACTTCCCCGGCAAAATAAAGACCTTCCACAAGCTTCGATCTCATGGTGGAGGGGTCCACATCCTTCACCGACACGCCTCCCTGCGTGATAATGGCCTCGTCAAACCCTCTTGTTCCGGTGACGGTAAACCTAAATGCTTTTGTCTCCTCTGCCAGCCGGCATCTCTCTTCTCTTGTGATCTCGCTGACCTTTTTCCCTCCGGAGATCCCGGTTCTACCGATCATCACCGGCACAAGCTTTGCGGGGAAAAGGGACGGGATCACATTTTTAAACTGTTTGTTCGGCTCTTCGGAAAAATCCCGGATCAGCCGTTTATGCAGTTGTTCGACGCTAAGCGCCGGCTTTAAGTCGATAGAAAGGGTGATCTGTTTTTCAGGCAGATATTTACTTACATAACTGCTTCCGCTCAGGATCAGCGGTCCGCTGACCCCAAAATGCGTGAAAAGCATTTCTCCGAATTCCTTATAAAGCAGTTTTTTCCCTAATAAAAAGGAAGCCGTTACATTTTTCAGGGATAATCCCTGCATAAACGCCGCTTCCGGTTCCAACACCTCAAGGGGTACCAGACCCGGACGACAGTCCGTCACGCTGTGCCCTGTCTCCTCTGCAAACCGCAGACCGTCGCCTGTGGAACCGGTGGCCGGATAAGACAATCCGCCGCAAGCTATGATCACGCAGTCTGCCTCAAGGACCCTGCCGTCAGACAGCCGTACTCCTGTGATCCTGCCGCGCCTTCTGTCCTTTTTGCTATCCGATTTCTCCCCGATCTTTGGATCAGCACAGGTACAGAGACCCTTTACCTGCGTGCAGAGACGGACTGTCACGCCGTGGCGTTTTAGCGCCCTCTGCAAGGACGATATGATATCCGAAGAGCGGTCCGACACCGGAAATACACGGTTCCCCCGCTCCGTTTTCAATCTGACCCCAAGGCTTTCAAAGAAAGAAATCACGGCGCGGTTATCGAACGCGTCAAAAGCGCTATACATAAAACGGGGATTCCTGCTTATATTCCCGAAAAACACATCCGGCTCCGACGCGTTTGTAAGATTACACCGTCCCTTTCCGGTAATATACAGTTTTTTGCCAAGCTTTTCATTTTTTTCCAGAATGGTGACCTGCGCTCCCTGCTTCGCCGCAACAAGCCCGGCCATCATTCCGGCGGCGCCGCCGCCCACAACGATAATCTTCTGCATTGTCACACCTTTGTATTGTTCTTTTTTCTGGCTTTGGCTTCAAGCCTTTTTTCTCTCTTCTCTCTTCGCCTGTTGCGCATCCAGACCCTGATCCGGCGAAAGATAGAGTTAAAATAAACGTTGATGGCGCCGCACACAAGAATGAAATACATACAGAAGTACAGCCACATCATGATCAGCACCAACGTAGTCAGGCTTCCGTACATGGACAGGCCATTAAAATAATTCACGTAAATAGAAAACGCATAGGAAAAAAGCATCCACGAAAGCGAACACAAAAGAGCGCCGGGAAGCTGTCCGAGAAAGGTGGCTTTTCTGTTTGGAAGCGCCGTGTAAAAAATATCAAAAACTACAAGAAGGATCAAGAAAATGATCAGCATGCGGTTTGAGATAAAGATCTCCATAAATTGGGCGATCAAAGGCGCTTTATCCTGAAAAAAGGCCTCCAGCCTGTTGCCAAACACTACCAGAAGCATCAGGATCACGATGGAAGCAACCATAAGCAGCGTACTGAACGCGGCATGCAGGCGCAAAATGATCCATGGACGGGTTTCCTCAATGTCGTAAACGGAATTCAGCCCCGCAGTCAGCGCCTGAACGCCTTTTGCAGAGATCCAGATGGCTACCACAGCCGTAATGGAGATCAGCGCCGGTGATTTGGAATAAATCTCCTGCACGATGCCAATGGCAAAAGGACGCAAATTCTCCGGTACGTACTCGTTCATTCCCTTTTCCAAGACTGATTGCGTGATGGGAATATATTTTACTGCAGACAAGAGCAGCATTAAAAAGGGAACCGCGGACAATATGGTAAAAAACGCGGATTGCGCCGCATAGGCATCTACGCGGTCTTTTCTTAACTTATCCAAAAAGCCAAAAACTGTACGAAGGAAAGGCATTTTCATAACTCCTTTATACAAAGAGGAATTTCCAAGCCCTTTTGCGTCCTTCGGAAATTCCTCCTAATATCATGTCTTGATCAGTTTTTGTTTTCTATATATGGTTCAGACATCAAGAAACCGGCTTCCTATACGGGGTACGCGCCATTCTTTGTATCTGCGGCGCCGGGATCCACCTTGGTCTTCTGTGCCTCACGATATTTGAAGAAGTCCATGGCAACCTGCGGGAACAGCGCGTAAGAAAGCACATCCTCGTCCTGCTCCATATACTGTGCCATCTCGCTTCTCAGCGTGTCAAGCTCCGGCTTCAACAGATCCGCGGGACGGCAGGTAATCACCTCGGCATCACCGATACATTTCTTCTGTACTTCGGGATTAAAAGGCTTCACTGTCGCGCCGTAATGACCGGTCAGGATATCCTTTGTCTCCTTTGTCACCATCTTGTAGCGCTCGCCCATCAGCACATTAAATACAGACTGGGTGCCGACGATCTGTGAAGAAGGCGTCACAAGAGGAGGCTCGCCAAGATCCTTGCGCACACGGGGAACCTCTTCCAGAACCTCATAATATTTGTCCTCAGCGCCCTGCTCCTTCAACTGGGAAGTCAGATTGGAAAGCATGCCGCCGGGCACCTGATAAAGCAATGTTTTGATGTTCACACCCAGATTCTTAGGATTCAAAAGACCGCTTGCCAGCGCGTCGTCACGGATAGGACGGAAGTAATCGGCGATCTCCGCCAGAAGATTCTGGTCAAAACCGGTGTCGTATTCCGTACCCTTGAAGGTTTCTACCATCACCTCAGTCGCAGGCTGTGAAGTACCCATGGCAAAAGGCGACATTGCCGTATCGATCACATCTACGCCTGCCTCTACGGCCTTTAAGTAGGTCATGGAAGCAACGCCGGAAGTGTAATGAGTATGAAGCTGAATAGGAAGGCTTGTAGCGCTCTTTAATTCGGATACCAGTTCTGTTGCCTTGTAAGGAACCAGCAGGCCTGCCATATCCTTGATACAAATGGAATTGGCGCCCATTTCCTCTACTCTCTTTGCAATATCTTTCCAGTATTCCAGCGTATAGGCGTCGCCCAGCGTGTAGGAAAGCGCCACCTGCGCATGCGCGCCTTCTTTGTTGGCCGCATTGACGGCAGTCTGCAGATTCCGCAGATCGTTCAAACAGTCAAAGATACGGATGATATCGATGCCGTTGGCAACGGATTTCTGCACGAAATATTCAACTACATCATCGGCGTAAGGGCGGTAACCCAGAATATTCTGTCCGCGGAAGAGCATCTGCAGCTTTGTGTTCTTAAAGCCGTCCCGGAATTTGCGGAGCCTCTCCCAAGGATCCTCCTTCAGAAAACGCAGGGATGCGTCAAAGGTGGCGCCGCCCCAGCACTCTACGGAATGGTAACCGACTTTATCCATCTTGTCGATGATGGGAAGCATCTGCTCCGTGGTCATACGGGTCGCAATCAGCGACTGATGGGCGTCACGGAGAATCGTCTCTGTGATTTTAATTGGTTTTTTCACTTGATTTGCCATAATATC
>CANQQN010000102.1 GCA_947625995.1 uncultured Lachnospiraceae bacterium | reverse complement strand
CCTGCCCGCCGCCAACGTGCTGATCTACACGTTGGAGAACGGCGCCACTGTTGTGGTCCGCCCCTCCGGCACCGAGCCCAAGATCAAGACCTACTTTACCACCCTTGGCAAGGACGTGGCCGAGGCCCAGGCCCAAAAGGACGCCCTGGCTGCCGCCGTCAAGCCGCTGCTGGTGTACACTCCCATGCTGGAACGGGGCTATACGCCCAACAGTATTGTGAGTGATGAAAAAGAAGAAGACGGCCCTTCCAATTCGGACGGTTCTTACGACGGCGACATCAGCCTGCGCTGGGCGGTGGCTCAGTCAAAGAATACCGTGGCGTGGAAGCTTTTCAGGGAACTGAAGCCGAAGGTGGGGCTGGAATACCTGAAGGAAATGGCATTTTCCAAGCTGGTGAAAAAGGACGAGGGCCTTTCCAGCGCGCTTGGCGGCCTGACCAACGGCGCCAGCACAGTGGAGATGGCTTCCGGTTTTGCCACCATTGCAAATAAGGGGAAGTTCCGCAATCCCACTTGTATTGTCCGGATCCTTGACGCGCAGGGAGGCAATGTGCTCTCCACAAAGCGGAAGGAAAAACGGGTCTATGATACCAACGCCACGCTGATGATGACCAGTATGATGGAAACGGTGATGACAGACGGGACCGGAAGAGGGTTAAAGCTGGAGGAGATGCCCTGCGCAGGGAAGACCGGCACCACCAATGACAACAAGGACGGATGGTTTTGCGGATTTACCCCCTACTATACCACCGCTGTCTGGGTGGGCTACGACATGCCCAGAGAGCTTTCCGAACTGCAGGGCGCGTCTTATCCCGGCCAGATCTGGAAGCAGTTTATGGAACAGATCAACGAGGATCTTCCTTACAAGGAGTTTGAGGAGTATGAGCTGCCGGAGGGCGAGTCGGACGCGGAGGAGATCGATCTGACGGAAGCGCCTTCAGAAACGCCTTCCCCCGAACCTTCAGAAACGCCTTCCCCCGAACCGGAGATCACGGCGGAGCCCACGCCGGACGCGCCTGCGGACACGGAGTCCCCTCAGGAGCCCGGCACAGACGTGACGCCGGAGCCTGAACCGGAGATCACGGCGGAGCCTGAGAACCCGGGAGATACAGGGACCTTGGAGACGCCGGACGCGCAGCAGCCGGAGGATCCTCCGTCTTCGGAAGATGACGATAATATGGATTGGGACGAGTTATGATAATATGCCATAAAAAAGCCGGGGACCATGCATCCGGCAAGCGCAGGGAGCATATAAGTTTGCGGTAACTATTTTTGAGGAGTTGGTTTGATCGATCATGCTTGAACTGAAGAATATTCACAAATATTACCCTGCCGGGGACGGGGAAGTACACGCGCTGAAAGGGATCGACTTAAAGTTCCGCCACAATGAATTTGTGGCGGTTCTCGGTCCTTCCGGATGCGGAAAGACCACCATGCTGAATATCATCGGCGGTTTGGATCAGTATACCAGCGGAGATCTGGTGATCAACGGAAAATCCACCAAGGATTTTAACGACAGAGACTGGGACACCTACCGGAATCATTCTATCGGTTTCGTTTTCCAGAGCTACAATCTGATCCCCCACCAGTCGGTGCTGCAGAATGTGGAGCTTGCCTTGACCCTTTCCGGCGTATCCAAGGCGGAGAGACGCAGCCGCGCCAAAAAAGCGCTGGAGGACGTGGGGCTTGCGTCTCAGATGAACAAAAGACCCAGCGAGATGTCAGGAGGGCAGATGCAGCGTGTGGCCATTGCCAGAGCGCTGGTCAATAATCCGGATATCATTCTGGCGGATGAGCCTACCGGAGCCCTTGACACGGAGACCAGCGTGCAGGTCATGGAGATCTTGAAGGAGATCGCCAAAGACCGGCTGATCATCATGGTCACCCACAATCCGGATCTGGCCAATCAGTACGCCACAAGAATCATTCGGATGTTGGACGGGGAGATCACCGACGACTCCGCGCCTCTGTCCTACGAAGAATGTAAAAAGGAACGGGCCGGCGAGGAAGAAAAACGGCAGGCGGAGGAGAGTCAGAAAAAGCCGTCCATGTCTTTTGCCACGGCCTTTTCCCTGTCTCTGAAAAACCTGATCACGAAAAAGGGGCGGACGATCCTTACCTCCTTCGCGGGGAGCATTGGTATCATCGGGATTGCGCTGATCCTGTCCATTTCTCAGGGACTCACCGCCTATATTGATACCATTCAGGAGGAGACCTTGTCTTCTTATCCTCTGACCATCGAGTCCTCTGTGACGGATCTGTCGGGACTGATGCAGACCTTTATGGGCGCTACCGATGAAAACGCAAAGCACGACATGGACACGGTTCATCCGAAATCCGCGATCTATGATATCATTGATACCATGAATCATCTGGAAACAACGGAAAACGACCTGAAATCCTTTAAGAAATATATTGAGAAAGAAAGAAAAAAAGACGGCAGTACTCTCAGTGAGGCCATCAGCGGCGTGCAGTACGCCTATGATCTGGATCTGCTGGTCTATACAAAAAATGTGGACGGCGAGATCGTTCACTCCGACGCCCAGGAGCTTTTGCAGGAGTTGGCCATGGAGTACATGAATATCGACATGAGCACCATGATGGATTCCATGGATACCGGTATCATGCAGTATTCCCCTATGGCGGCCATGAATAACGGCGCTTCCCGGATCTGGCAGGAGATGTTGCCGGGGAAGGACGGAGAGCCTGTCAGTGATCTGGTGAAAAATCAGTACGACGTGGTATACGGCCAGTGGCCGGACAGCTATGATGAGATCGTGCTGGTGCTGGATGAAAACAACGAACTGGACGATATGTCTCTGTACACCCTTGGTCTGGAGTCCAAGGACGAGATTGACAAGATCATGGACGCCGCCATGAACGAGACAGATCTGGAGAAGAATACCTCCACATGGACCTACGAGGAGGTCTGCGGCCGGCAGTTCCGGGTGATCTTAAACGCAGACTGTTATCGGTATGACGAAAAGACCGGGCTGTATACGGATCTGCGGGATACCGACGCGGGTCTGCAGTATCTCTATGACAACGGTCTGGATCTGAAGGTTTCCGGTATCATTCGCCCGAAAGAGGACACGCAGGCGGCCATGCTCACCGGTTCCATCGGGTATACCAGCCTGCTCACAGAGCATGTGATCGAAGAGGGAAGAGATTCTGAGGCCGCGAAAGCCCAGATGGATCACAGTGAGAAGGATATCTTCACGGGGCTTTTGTTCAAGGAGAACGCCAGCAGCCAGACAGATGAAGAAAAGGAAAGCGATATCAGGAATTATATCGCAGGGCTGGATGAGAACGGAAAGGCGGCATTTTACGTACAGATCATGAGCGTGCCCACGAAGGAGCAGCTGGACGCGGCTGTTGCCCAGACCATGGGCGGAATGTCCGAGGAAGAGATCAAGGCTTCTCTGTCGCAGGTGCTCACGGAGCAGATGGGCATGGCTGAAGAGGAAGTTACAGAGTATGTAGATTCCATGGATGAGGAAGAGCGGAATGAAACCTTTACGTCGATCCTGAAGGAACAGATAAAAATGCAGACGGCGCAGGAAACGATTGCCCGTCTGGCAGGGCAGACGCCCGCTCAGCTTGCGGCGGCGCTGGACGCGCAGGCGCCTTCCTTTACCAGAGAACAGTGCGTGCTGTACTTTGACGAGGTGTTGATCAATAATTTTTCGGATTCCAGTTATGAGGATAATCTAAAGGAGCTTGGATATGTAGATCCGGATGAGCCATCGGCCATTAACCTCTACGCGTCCACCTTTGAGAATAAGGATGTGATCATCGACGAGATCGAGGACTACAATGATTCCGTGGAGGAAGCTTCCAAGATCGAATATACGGATTATGTGGGGCTGATGATGTCCTCCATGACCACGATCATCAATACCATTACTTATGTACTGATCGCTTTTGTGGCAATCTCCCTGATCGTGTCCTCTATCATGATCGGCGTGATCACCTTGATCTCCGTGCAGGAGCGCACAAAAGAGATCGGGATCCTCCGGGCGCTGGGCGCGTCCAAGCATGACGTTTCCAGCATGTTTAATGCAGAGACTATGATCATCGGGTTTTCGGCGGGGCTTCTGGGCGTGCTTGTCACCTGCCTGCTGTGCCTGCCCATTAACGCTGTGATCCACGCACTGACGGGGATCAATAATATCAACGCCTACCTGCCTTTCGCGGCGGCGGTGATCCTGATCCTGATCAGCGTGGGCCTGACCTTGTTTGCGGGGATCATTCCTTCGCGGAGCGCCGCAAAGAAGGATCCGGTGGTAGCCCTTCGGACAGAATAAGAAAAAGGATTGACGGCTGAAAAAGCTGTCAATCCTTTTTTAATGTAATGATCGTATGAAAGGCAGACTGCTCCTGTTCAAAATACATCTGTAAATCTCCGTTGTATTTGGAGACAATTTTTTTGATGCTTTTGATACCGAATCCGTGGTTCCTCTTATCGGATTTTGTGGAGACTAAGAAGTGTTTCCGTTTGTCAAAGGGATCACTTTTGCAGGAGTTCATGACTGTGATCACAATCAGAGAAGTGTTTGCTTTCTGACTGGTTGTAATCTCGATAAAGGACTCCGGAATGCCGTCGGCGGCTTCCACCGCATTGTCCAGCAGGTTGCAGAACAAGGACGTCAGATCCGCGTCGTCCATAAAATCCGTGCTTCCGCTGCGGATATCCGCAACAAAGGAAATGTGCTTTTCGTTGCACTGCCGTTTATATCGTGACAGGATCGCATTGAGCATCTCATGGTCGCACAGCCGGGCTACCTCTTTTAAGTCAGAAGACTGCATCAGTTGATGGAGATAGGCGGCGATCCTGTCATGATCCTTTTTCTCATTGAGCATGTCAATAGACTGCAGGTGCTTTTTGATGTCATGGATCAGAATACTCTGGTTTTCATTTTGAGTAAGAAGCATCTTGTAGTATTCCAAGGAGTCGGATTCTTTCTGGAGCAAAAGCTGCATTTCTGTGTATTCCGCGTTTTTTCTCTGATTGTACTGATTAATGCCGAAAACAAGGAGATTAATAAGCAACAGAAAAACGGCGCTTAAAATGATCAGCCGGTCTGTTGATTGTGAAAACGGCGCCAGATCCCCGATGGTCACAAAAGCTAACATGATAAAGATCGAAGTCAAGGGGATCAGGCCGAGAAAAAATACAGAGCGATCCTGCTGGATACTGTTTTTGGGACGTTTTTTAAAAATCTGCACAATAAAGAAGACAATGGCAAAAAACAGTGTCTTGCTGATGACGCCATAAATCGTCAGATACCGCAAAGAGAAGAGATCTTCTGTAAGAAAATCTGACGGAGCAAAATAAAGAAAAATGCCATAAGCAAACAGTTCTGTTAAAGCCATAAAGGCTTCCATAACAGCGGTATGAAAGACGGCGCCATACCATTTCACATGAAACTGTGAAAATATAAAGACAAAATTGACAATCAGATACATCACTACATTCAGCCATGCAAGCTTCAAATGATAGGTAAGAAAAAGCAAAAAGTAACAACAGCTTAGGACGGCAATCTGTTTTCTCACACCGTATCGGGGAGTCAGAAGCCCGTTGGAATACTCATATAAAATGATTGCTTCCGCTACATAAGTAATAAAATAAAGGAGTTCAAATTGCATAGGGATCACCTCACACTTTCCAGATAGAGCAGATAAGCTTCTTTAAAATCGCTGTATTTACGTTTTGTAAGATAGGCAGCGCACTGTCCGCCGTTCAAATGGACCGTCGCGTGGTCAAAATCCGTCACATGCTCAAAATTGACGATAAAGCTGCGGTGTGTCTGAAAAAAACGGTTTGTGGGAAGGGTATCCAGCCAGTACTGCATGTTGCGGGTGGATGCAAAGTCCTTCCGGGTGGTGTGTACGATCACCCTCCGGTTTATAGCTTCCACTGCCACGATCTCAGAGGCGGCAAGGGCGGAAACTCCCTCCTTTGTCTCTATGGGGAGCTTGGTGGCCAGCGTGTAATACAGTTCAACCGCGTCCTTCATATTGCGGAAAAACCGCTGTCTGTCCAAGGGCTTCGACAGATACCGAAAAACCTGAAAACGCATGGCCTCGTCCAGATATTCGGAATACGATGTTACGATAAAGATAATGATATTTTTGTTTGCTTTCTTTAACTCATTTCCCACATAGATCCCGTTCATACCGGGCATCTCGATATCAAGAAACAAAATATCTTTGTTTCCCTTGTCCGCCAGAAGAGATTCTCCGTCGGAAAAGCAGGCGATCTCCGGACATTTTCTTTTGTGGTGTTTAAAAAAATGATTTATGTAGTCTTGGAGTTGTTCGATCATCAACGGATCGTCGTCGCAGATCAGTATACGCATTCGGATCCCCCTATTCTGTATGATTCTTTTTTCATTCTATCATAGAGGGAGAGGAAAAGCAAAAGCGTTGCATGAAAAGACATTTTTTTGTTGATTTTGGTAGTTTTTATCTATAGAAGGGGATTTGCCAAAGTATTTTTCCCCGGACGCCGATACTGCGGGAAAAAGAACACCGGCTTTTGCCTTTTATATTGTTAAGATCGCGTCCATGACAGGTAAATGATAACAAATCTACCAAAAAAATATAAAAAATGTCGTTTGGTGCAAAAGGGGTTGAAAGAAAAAAAGAAAAGTGATAGGAATAATAAAAAACCAATGGAGGTGGACGAC